>JBCCDL010000125.1:0-10491 GCA_039030815.1 Cyanobacteria bacterium P01_A01_bin.83
AGTGAAATTTGCAATTCTAGAGGATCTCGCAGGAAAGTGAATATTTGATAGTGTTTATTTTCTAAACAATTGGGATATCGTTGGGGAAGATAAGAATCTTCTAGATGGTAATGTCCTACCAACAAATGGTAATCTTTAAGCCGATCTAGCTTTTTGGGATTACGGCAAAATTTCTTGTATACCTGGGGATTATCTACGTCAGTCCATGCTGGCGGATAATCCTTAATAACGATAAACCAATTAGTTAGTGCATCAACAGCAGAAGTCCCCGCGCATTTAGGCATGTGATGAAAAATATATTTAAAACTACTCTTTTGCTGAGGTAAGTGTTGTAGACGTATTTTTTGACTACGAAGAAAATGTCGTATCTTTTTATCAATTTTTTTTCCCGTAGTTTTGATTATTTGTGTCATTTAAGAAAATGTCTTTTTATAGAATATTTAAATACACTGGCTCACAACAAATACAGAACCTATTGACAAAAATTCAACGTTGGGGTGCATCTTCAAAGGCTTTAGCAATAGCATACCATGCTGGTTTGCGATTAAATTGAGAGTCTAAAGGAAGCGGTCGTTGTTTGCTGCCATCTTGACGCAGCTTGCCTTCTAACCAGGTATAGCGAAGCGATCGCTTAAACCCCAGGTGACTACAGCAATTACTATAGTCGTTCTAATTAATTGACCTGCGATTCTATTTATTCGTTCGGGGGATTGGGAACTGGGGATTGGGGACTGGGAAATCCAAAATAGTACTTTTTTAAGCTTTGGTTCTTATTTGGAATGACTATACTGGTTCGTCTAAAGCTACCTAATCGTTATGAATTTATTAAATGAGATTTTGATGACTTTTATTGTCAACATCTTGTAACTTAACAGTTACTAAAACATAAAGAAACCAAACATAACCTGGATTCATAATTGGAGAATGAAAAAGGTTACTGATAAACACATACGATAAAACAATCAAGGGTAAAAATGATGCAGATTGGCGATCACTAATAATTAGTTTTATTGCTCTCTCGATATTAATCAAAAAAGATAAAGCAAAGAGTATAAATCCCACTAACCCCACGCTTAAAATTATATCTATAACACCATTATGAGCATGAACCGCCCAATCTCCCACAGCTCTGGGTATTAAAGCAGCAGGGTTATCTAATCTTTTCCAAGGTTGCCAAAAACCTGAATACCCGTAGCCGAACCACAAGCGTTCTAAAATTTGGTTTTTAATTAATAAATTCCATAGAGGAACTCGACCTGTAAAGCTTAAATCTTTATCTAACAAAGATAGAATATTTTCTAAATTGCCAAGTAACCAGATACTAGGAATAGTTAATATTGATAAAACAGAGGCAAACAAGATGTAGGCTTGGAAAAATTTTAGCTTTTTAAATAGTGAAGCTACAAAAATAATTACTATCAGCGACAGAAAAATAACGAATGCCCCAGCAGAATTAGCTAACTGCATCACAATGATACTAAAAACACAAAATAAAAAAGAAAGCCAACGATGTTTTTGATGATGTATAGCGTGCAACAACCATAAAGAAGCTGTCAATGCCATCATATTCCCCAGATCAATCGGATGACCAATAGCTCCCCCCCATCCCTTTTCTGTTTGTGCCAGGGTGGGAAAAAATAGAGCCATAAACATGCTAAAACAAGTAATTATTATTTGATTCCAGCGCAACAATTGAAAATTTTGTTGCCAACTATAAGCTTTAGCAAAGTAAACTGCAAAGCCACCAATTAGAGCCAATGCTATCCCTCCCCGCAGCGTCAGTAATGGAGTTATTGACCACAAAGCAGAAAAGAGTATTAAAGCTAGATAAAACCTAAAATATTTGGGCTGAAAAAGAATTATTATATGATTTAGGATTTGAGCGATACGTATCCTTAAAAGAACAAATACAGCTCCATAAACACACACCAGCAAGGCTCCTGATAAAAATCCTTTTTCACGGCTTCCAAGAGAAGCCAGATCCAAATGAGAAAAAGGAAAAATGGTGACTCCAGAGGTAATAAATAAAAAAACATACTCATTCAATCGTTTGAAAAGTAAGGCGATCGCTTTATTTTTTGTCAGATCAAATGCGATCAAAAAGCTAGCCAATAATGTTATTCCTAACAATCCCAATAAAAATATGTATTTCATGATATAAAAATATTTTTAAGATTTAAAGCAACTAACGGCGCATCATAGTGCTAAAATAACAGACAAACTAACATTCTATAAGCTCTATTTTATGAGAGTTATGGCTTTAGTTTATAGAGAAAAATTAAGCAATTTTAAGCAAAATGATTATCAATGATAATGATATAGATTGAATTATAAATTGATCGCCTTCCTCTATAATCTTATTTAATAGAGACAAATAGCGGCGTACTTAAATCTCTAAAGCAAATTCTTGTTCGGCTTATTCAAGGGCGGGTTGTAAAATTAATTTTGAAAAATCAGTATTTATACTACGCAAGAAAAACAAAGTTGTTGCATTATGGCTTGCAACGCAGTGGCACTAATTTTCTGGAGCAGTGTCTTAAGCAAAACTATCGCATTTCATTTTTGAATGGCAACAAAGATAAATGGACAAGAAGCTCCCCCTTGCACAAACATTTTCGACTTTACAATGATAAAGATATCATTTCAGATAATAAATATCAAAATAAACTTACAGTAAATGATTTTGAGGAATTTGAACAGTCAATTGAAGTCGTCCCTGATTTCTACCTAATAATCTCTAAAGATCCATATAGCTGGTTATTAAGCTATAAAGATTGGGCTAAGAAATGCAATTATCCAGATGTGCATTATCACTATATTGTTGAATATAACTTATTTTATGGCAAGTGGCTGGAATTTTCTCAAAAAACTGAAAGAATTGTTTTTATTAGGTATATTGATTTAATTGAAGATACCAATGCGGTGTTAAATCAAGTAGAAGCAAGAATGAAACTTAAGAAAAATTTGTTAAGTAGATTATTCTTAAAAATCCCTAATAAGGTATCTCAATCTTCCCGTTTTAAGGACGATAAACGAACTTACTATATGAAAGAGAAATATTTAAAGAAATATAGTAACGAAGACCTATCAACTGTTAATAGCTTTCTTGATCCGCAAGTAACTTCTTTACTCGGCTATGAAATTAGGGTCGCGAGCAAATAAGTACTCGCATCTTTCAAAAAATACAAATTAATAGATTGCTCGTCTTTTCATAAAATTTCAGTAAATAGTAGAAGGTAAGTAAAAGTTAGCGGTTTGCTTTAATTGCTAAGATCAATTTTTAAGGGATACTTTATAACAATGATAAGTAAACTGAACTGGTTTGCCGAGCGCACGCTGACCAAGAAAAATGTTTAATTCTTTCTTTTCCCAGTTCAATCAGATCTTTAGTATGTTTAGACGAAAACAAAACTTTTTCTAGACTATCAGCAATACTTTCTACCTCTTCAGGGTCAAAGAATTCTGCTGCATTACCAACTACCTCTGGAATCGAGCTGGTATTGCTACAGACAACTGGACAATCAAATGACATAGCTTCTAACGGTGGTATGCCAAAACCTTCATAAAGAGATGGATAGACAAAAGCCGAGGCATGACGATAAAGTTGCGCTAATATTCCGTCTGCACCTGCAATATACAAAACCTTGTCCTCGTTTAGCCCCAAACTACGCATCAGATCAGCTTCTTCCTGCGACAAAGGCTCTGCTCCAAAACATACTAAATTAAAGTTCTGATTAATCTGGTTACGGTTGCCATAAGCTGTAAGCAGTCGAGCAAAATTTTTGTAATAAGGTTGTCTTGACCCAACATAGAGAATATAGGGAGATTCAATTATGTTCTCAATCTCCTTGGCAATAGCATCAGAATTGTTGTTAGCTCGAAGAGTATATCCAGGATAGATGACAGATATTCTTTGTGGCTCAAGGTCTAAAATCTCAATCAAGTCTTTCTTTGTATTGTTAGAAACACATATAACCCGATCTGCACGTTTGATAGCTCGTGCCTTGCTGTTAACGATTTCATCTTCTGCCGCTAAGTTACTGAACTTTTCATGAATCATGTCATGAACGGTTATTACAGTTGGACATGATTTAGGCACTGGAGTTCTCGGTAAATAATTAGGTGAATAGTAAGTCTCATGCACCACGTCTGGACGGTTTATCCCATACCAAATCAGAGATAGCTGACTATTAATCTGACTGGTAATTTTAACCGTTTTAGGAATGTCTCTTCTTGACCTACCAACAACCAAGTCAGAACTACAATTTTTTAGATGTTGATTAATATATAAGCCAGCTAGAATTTTTACTTCAAACTCAGTCAAGCTCGCAATTTGAGTAGCTAGTTCGCAGATATATCTAGATATACCTCCATACTGCTGAAGATTAAATATCTGATAATCATAGGCAATTTTCATTAATTTTGATCCAGTTTAAATTGATAAAATTTATTTTAATTGTTTTCGGAATTTGTTTAATATTTTGTTGTATTTTGACCGTACACGTCGCCACAGACTAATTTCATGATGAGTTTTCTGTGTATAGCGGTCAGCTTTAGTATCTCTAATTACATATGGCGGATGTTTTAAGGGGAAGGAGATCGATTCTGTAGGTATGTTAGAAAACTTGCTTATAGTTGGATTGGTATTAGTAGATTCATTACCAAACCCAATATTAGAAATGAGATTGACGTTTGGTAAAATACTCAGTAGGTTTTGTGTCCAGCAAGAAAACGTCCAGGGATAAGCCCAGCTATTTATATTACCGTCATAATTAGCTTGGTAAATTTCTGTCCAAAACTTAACAGCTTGTCGATCTTCTAGGATATCTTCGAGCCAATGACCATCTCTGATCACCGACCAGAGCTTCATCTCTAAATCAAAGCATTGCCAGGCTCTTCTCCAACTAGCCCATCCCCAGCAATGATTATAGCGAGAGAAATAGTAACTATAATCAGTTCTTTGGCGTCCAAACTGCAAATTTGTCCCTGAAATCACCCCGATTCTGCAATCATGTCGATAATACTCAAGCAACTCTTCACAGAAGCGAAAAAATGTTAAATTCGGTAAACAATCGTCCTCAAGAATAATTGCCTCTTCAACTTGCTCAAAAACCCAATTTAAACCACTAGATACACGTTTTTTACAGCCTAAATTGATTTCTGAATAGTTTTTTAGTACTTCACAATCCCAATCAACTTGGTCAATGATGGCACGAGTAGTAGCACATCTTTCGGCTTCTCCTGGACGGTCTACACGAGGTCCATCAGCAATTACCAATAGCTTGGGTGGTTTTGCCTGGCTAATGGCTTCAAATACTTTTTTCGTAGTATCTGGTCGCTTGAAAAGAATCAAAACCACTGGAGTTTGCAGCTCAAAGCTAGACATTTTCGTACTCCCTTAAATTGAAATTCTCAATACCTATCCGTTCTATGGGAATTGGTTGAAAACCCAGACTAAAAGCAGGAGAGTTAGTATTGAGCCTAAAATTATTCTTTTCAAAAGACTCAAATAGCGGATCGCTAATAAAGGAGTTACGATCAAACCCAGCAGCTTGCCATTGAGTAAAATTACCTTTAGGCGTAATTGCTTTTCCCGTCTGAGCTAAATCCAAACCAGCTGTATGCCAGTAAAGGTTATAGTCACACTTTACAACAAGTTTACTCATCTCGATTTGTCCATTGCCAGACCAAAGTTTTGCATCCATGTCTCCATAAACAAAAATATTGCGCTGAATCGTGTTACCCATCATAAATTCATCTTTCGGCGACAGTTGGATTTGTTTCTCAGCTCCATCTACAAAAATGTTATTTTCAATTTGGTTATCTTTCCCTCCGTGAATATTAACAGCTCCCAGCACCGTGCCAACAACGATATTGCCATAAATTTTCGTGCCGCTACTGTAGTCGTCAAGGTAAATACCCCAAGTGTAGGTTGGTGAAATAATTTGTCCACTGGCTTTTGTCCCCATACCGACAACATTACGGATTGAGTTGAAACGAATGATGTTGTTGCTAATTTGCTTATCTCTCCCCAGAGTAGCAATTGCTCCTGTATCGCTTGTTTCCAAATTTGTATCCACAATTTCATTAAACTCTACCAGGTTATTGTGGGAATAGTTTTTAGGATCGTATGAGTTAAGAGCAATACCATAGCGAGGCATACGAACAATACGGTTATGAACGATGCGATTGCCACTTCCCGTGGTGACATAGACTCCTGCCACATGTTTGTACACCTGACCACAATCTTGGATATCGTTAGCGGCAATTAAGTTATTGAACGCTTGAGAGACGGTATTACCTAACAATACTACACCACCTTGTCCCAATCGAGTCATACTATTGCCAACAATATAATTTTCGTGGCTGCGTTGCTCGATTTTTATAGCGTATCCTCCCAGTTTGACAAAGTTACAGTCTCTAATCTCACAGGATCTAGCTGCTGATAACCAAATAGCTGCATCTGCAGGAAAGTAGTAATTTTTTGCCAAATTGTAGTCAGTATCGGCGAAAGTAAAGTCTTGAAAATGAATATGTTCTACAAAACTTTGGTTTTCCATGTCGCCTTGCAAAACAAAAAGTCGATCCATTACTGGAGCAATAACTGGCACATCATCAGGAAACTCAGGTGTTTCAGCCCAGTAAAGTAGCTCACCAGTATTTTTATCTAAATACCATTCTCTGGGATGATCGAGAGCTTCACGGATATTAGTAATAAAAAAGCGGTTTCCAGGACGAATTTTTTCACTACAGTTGCAATACAATTTCTGGGACTGTCGATCAACATTTGTTACTGGTAGGATAGCGTTGACCCAGTCTTCAGCAGGAAAGATATTAACTTCTGTTCCCTCGTCCCAATTTTGCCAGTTAGGAAACTGGGCAGTAGCAATGGGTATGTCCTTACTGCCGCTAGGCTGCAACGATACTGTGACTTCTGAGCCAACTACTTTGACAAAAGTTTCTGCCTGAATTAGTAGGAAGTTTTTGCCTTCTTTTGGCGATTGAACCTGATATTCACTCCCCCCTTTAGAAATGCGTATGGCGGTGGTAGGGTTCCAATCAGGATCGTCGGTTAAACAAAATGCATCGAGGGCTAAACCACCGCCCCGGACATTTTCCCAAACCAGCGTTTGCTTGCCACTAGATAAATTAATCGTCGCTGATAATGCCCAACGATAGCTGCTAAAACTACCTGTATCTGGCATGTTACGAAGCGGCACAAGATCGCTTTTATCAGTGTGAATAGCTGTTCGCTCATCTAAGGTGTTAATGCCATAGGCTTTCATATTGTGGGCATAGCGAACCCAAACTCTATAGTTAGCTGTTGTTGGAACATCAATACTCCACTCTAGCCTGTCACCTACATTGTGAATCCCACCAACACCTTGGTTAAAGGCAGTTTGCTCATCGGATATTGGTTCTATATTAAAAAGCCAACCCCCAGTCAGCGGGTTATTTGAGTCAAGGTTGGGATAACGAGCGCGAATTGCCCAATCCTCCCCGACACGAAGAAGGCGAAAATACCATTTTCCTGTTCTCACTTCAGGCAAATCGGCAACCCAGAGATTACCCTGTTGTTGCCAATTCTCGATCAGTCGTCCGCCGCTGATTAGAGGTTTTTCCTGAGGATATGCTTTATAGGTAATCGGCAAACCTGCCTTTCCAGAGTCTTCAGGGGTAAAAACCAGTGGCTTTGATAAAAAATAGATGCCATCACGTACTAAAACAGTTACAGGTTGTTTGAGAGTGCCACCTTGTAAATGCTTTAGTTCTCGAACAGCATCTTTTGCCCTCTCAAGGGTAGCGAAAGGTCCATTTGTCTTGTCAGCATTATGTTTTTCCAGTCTTCCCGACCAATTATCGTTGCCGCTAGGTGCTACATAAAACAGAACAGGTTCCAAACTTTTTGATGGAGAATCTGATGCTAGCTGATCCTGATTTTGGGATATACAAGCACTAATAACTATCGGAGATGCACTAGCCAATAAAGCTAACCCCATCCAGGTTAAGAAAATCCGACGCTCCATAAATAAAAATAGAATATAATAACGTTAACTAAATGCTTACTCTTGATTTATACAAAAAATCGTGATGTGAAAATTGATCTACTTGAGAGTAGAAATCGGAAATATATTCCTCTATCTCTTCTCTAAATCTTGCCTCAATCAACATATATTTGGGTCGATATTTGTTAAAATCTAAACCCTTGAGAACATTTAGTTCAAAGCCTTCTACGTCTAACGAAAAGAAATCAATTTTTGCAACATTACATTCATCCAAAATTGAAGTTAAAGTTTTTGTCTTGACTTTAATTTCATAAGAAGTAATATCTTCGGTTTTTTGAATTTGAATACCTTTTTGTATATGGTTCATCTCTTGCTCATCATTTTCAAAAGCTCCTTTAACAAGAGACATTAAATTACTATATCTCATGGTTACATAAGATTGTTGAAAATCACCAGACACCAAGGCACAATTAAATACTTTCGATTTTGGTCTTTCACGAACACATTTTTGGTAAAGTTCTGGTATACCTTCTATCAAAATACCTTTCCAGCTCCGAAATTTTTCGAGATAGTAAGTGTTACTTTGACTAAACCCATCATTAGCTCCTACCTCAATAAAAAAGCCGTTTTGGTAATTTAAGTATTTATCTAATTTCTGATCGATGTTATTTAATGATGGTCTAGAATAATTATCCCTGCCAATTGCTTCAAAAGACTTTCGCCTAATTGTTTCGTATTTTCTTTTTAGGCTATAGTATGGTTTTTTAATGGGTTTATTCATGATATTAATTTGGTCAGAATTTTATTTATTGTTTAGTATGTAGCACCTCGTAAAATATTTCACTTGGCTGTGTTTTGTTCAGATTGAATAAAATTTTAAATTTTTCCTGAGAGTCAAATACCAGATTATAAAGTAAATATAATCGATCTAAAGCAGCGTTTTTTTTATATGTTTGAAGTAGATCAAGTTTTGACGCAATCGCAATGGAACAAACAAGGCTTTAGTTAACATTAAACCATTGTTGAACATAGGAGGATAAAGGATACAAGCAACATGGCTAGAAACAGCATAAGAAATTACCGTAGCCAATGCAGCTCCCACACCTCCGTAAACAGGAATAAGATATAAATTGAGCAATATATTTGTTAAAGCCCCTAAGGATGTTGTCGCCAAACTGAATTGGGTAAAGTTTTCTGCTACTAACCATCTGCTGCGAGCTACTCCTAAAAACACAAATGGGCAAGCCCAAATATGTAAAGTAAGAATGGCTCCTGCTGAAGCATATTCTTGTCCGAGTATTGTCGGCATCAGTGTGTTGGCAAACAACGTCATGGGAATAGCGACTGCTAATGAAAGCCATGCTATCAAATCGTAAAGCTGTTGCAACTTGGAATCATATTCTTGCCCACTTCTTTGTTTAGCCCGAATAATTGCTGGAAATACCGAAGAGCAAATAGCTGTTGGTAGAAAATAGCAAATTTCTGAAAATTTTACTGCTGCGGCATAGTTACCTACCGCCTCATTATTTGCCAAATTGCCTAGCATTACTTGGTCAATTCTCATGTAAATAATGATCATTACACTAGACAAAATCAAGGGACATGAATCTTTAAGTAGTTCTTTCGCTTTTGACCAGTTAACACGCCAGTGGAAAATAGACTGATGGTGTTTATAGTAAACCCAAGTCATGCCGATCGCTTTGAGAACCATTTCTGACATGTATACCCAGGCAAATGCTATTAGAGGATATTGTCCTACTATAAACAACAGTTTGACCCCAGCAGTCAAAATTAGTTTTGCGCTTCTAACTATCGCCATTGGTCGCGATAAAACCTGGGACTGAAACCAAAAATCGATAGTATCAAAAGCATCAAAAATCAGCCCAATGGCAATAATCAAAGTCATCCAGCGAATTTGAGGGTCACTGTTAAAACTCCAGATACAGATTCCAATGATCAAAACTGTAATTACAGAGCTAATCAGCCTAAGCACAAAAGCCGTTCCTAATATTTCCTGAGTTGATTGCTTTTCTTTGACTAAATTGCGGATCACAATTTGATTCAAACCCAATCTGGCGATCGCATTGAATAAACCAGCGAAACTAATGCTGTAGCTGAGCTTACCATAGTTGTCAGGACCTAGATATCTAACTATATAAATGCCTACAAATAAAGAAAGTAGCATCATCACCAGTCGCTCTATGGTCAGCCAACCAATGTTGCTAATAATTTTACGTAATCCAGGACTTAGTTTTTGATCTACCGATTTTAATTTGTTCAACATTTAATCTGAAAAACCAATCCCTTTGACATACAGCTTGAATAATTTTGTTGCTAACCTGCTGCTTTTAAATATTTTTTGTCTGGATAATAAGAGCCATAACCATAAGCTTCTTGCGCGATATTAACCCCATTGGCTACAACTCCTAAAACATTGAGTTTGGCATTTTCTAAAGTCTTTTTCGCCGCATTAATACTATCATAG
>JBCCDL010000126.1:0-10481 GCA_039030815.1 Cyanobacteria bacterium P01_A01_bin.83
ATCTCTAAACTCTGAATTAATTCGTCAAGATTAATATCAGTCTCAGCAAGACAATCAGCAGGAGGAGTTTCTGGTTGAAAGTTTATGAGCTTAATTTGCCCCTCTCCAATGCCGATAATTACTACCTCCGTGGTAGCATCGTAACCATCAATAATACCTAGTATTTCTTGCACTCTACCTTTGGTATTTTTATTTAATTTTTCCAAACTATCTCGTGAACAAGCTACAAAATGCGGGGTAGGTTGCAAATCAATACCTAAAACATCATTGCTTTCACCCCATTCTTGAGCTAATCCCCAGGCTAAAGCTGCAAGCTGATGTTCATAATCGGTTACAAAAAAATCTAGTTGCAAGCGCCACTTTTGTGCTGCTATTTCTGGACGATTGTCACTCAAATCAAACATATAACTATGATCGCGTCTTGACATTTTTTTCGCAGCTAGTTACCACCATCACCAAAAAAAGCAAAATGACAAATAACTGCCTTATATTCCATCATCTTTTAAGAACATTCCAAAGTCAAACTCGTGCGTATATGCGCCTTAATCTTGCGCCTACATGCGGGAAAGCCCTTTGTATCCTACGGTGCGAAGCACCATCATCTCGCTTTGCCAGACTAGTAATGCGGTAGCCTTTGTGGGTCGCTCGTCAAACTTACTCTCTATTATGACCAAACACATATAGAGCTGTTCATGAAGAAATGTTTAAATTATGCAGTCACCTTATCTAAACATCACAGTCCATACGAGCAAAGGTAATCGCATCAAATCCAAAAGCAAGCATCAAAGGCATAGGAGATATCCAAAGACAGCTAGCGAATAATGCTGCAATACTCACGAAGGCTGCAGAGAACAACCATTTTTGTTCATTACTGCTCATCCCTTTCTCGCTTTTGATGAGCCGCATAACTTTCTGAGGAATAGGCTCTGGCATTACGCAGTTGGGAGGAAACGCCCAGTAGTGATTGTAGCGTTCTCTAAATAAGTCTGTCCAACCATTGCGATCGCACCATTCTTGAATCCATTCGTCATGAAAATGTTGCATAGTGAAGATGTTAAATTAACTAGTATGCTAAAAAAAACTGTACCTAATAAATGCTTAAATAAAAGCCGATTAATCTGTAGTCTATTTACCCTAGCAAACCAATTAGTTTTTTAAAACACTTGTCGCCTTTTACTTAACAAACCTTAAATCTATTTGTTGTTATAAACCATTACTCCGTGATGAATTATGACAAGTATTTAATAGACCTTAATATATCTTAATTATGTTTTGTTGAGTTGTTCACTTAGAGCAAAAAATAACTATTAGTCAAAAATTAGCTGAAATTGTAAATTGGTATTAATCAAAAAGCCTATAATGCATATATTAAAAGGCTTTTATCTGATAGAATAATATTACTATTTTGTAATAAACTATTAGCACAAAGCATTTTTAGTAGTATTTTCTTTAGCTTTTAATAATAATTAAAGACTAAATAACTATAAAAATAAATTAGATTGATACTACTTAATAAATATCAAACTGAGTTTCTGTACAAATAAAATTTAACTTAACATCCCAGGAATCTGTAGCTAACTCAGGTATATAAGCAAAATCAAATACAATACCAATAGTAGGGATTTTAGAAGATTCTTTAGAGCTTAACAAACGATCATAAAAACCTCCACCATAACCCAACCGATATCCTCTTCTATCAGCAGCTACAGTCGGAACTAAAATTAAATCGGCAGTTGCAGGATCAATCACTAAAGCACTATTTAAAGGTTCGGTGATACCGTATTGCCCTAACTGTAAATTCTCACCTAATTTCCATGAATGCCATACTAAAGATTTGCCGACGCAGCGAGGAAAAGCCCAATTTTTATTTTGAGTAAACAGCTTAGTTAGATCTGCTTCCTGTCGGAAACTAAAATATGCCAAGATAGTTCTAGCCTGTTGAAATATATGATTAGATTTAAGGCGATTGCAAATTAAACTACTCTTTGTCTGCCATTCGGTTAGAGAAAGAGACTGTCTCTGTTGTAAAATTTGACGACGCAAGGATGATTTGTCGAGCTGACTCATAGTTAAGTAAACGGTTCAAAGCTGCTTAATCATCTTTACATGAGTAATACCTGCCTCATTAAAACTATCACCAACTATGGCAAACCCCAACTGTTGATAAAGTTGAGCAATATATTCTTGAGCATGAACTACTATCAAGGATTTTGGGGATGATGAGATTTTTTGCAGTGCAGCTTCCATTAGCTTTATACCAACACCTTGTTTTCTAAACTCAGCTAAAACGGCTAATCTTTCAATTTTGAATGTTTTAGCATCAATTTCCCTAATTCTGGCAGTTCCTATGGCTTTACCGTCTAAGCAAGCTAGTAAATGGACTACTGTTTCATCCCAGCCATCAAATTCCAGTTCCGCTGCAACACCTTGTTCTTCTTGAAATACTTTGGTTCTAATGTGGCGGATGGCAGCTTTGGCTTCTGTATAACTTACAGTCTTGATCTCTAATGAGGTCATAATTAATAACTATTTCAAGCTATCATGCTCGGTTAAAATTCTTTCTACTCTAGCTTCTTCAATTTTAACGGTTAACTTTTTCGCCTCATGAAGATCTCTTTGCGTTTTAGTGAGGCTGACAGTTGAACCAATAGAGAATGCCAAACCCATTCCCATAAACCCTTTAATCCAGGCATTGACTGGTAAATAAATAATTCCAATAGAGGTAGCTGAAATCGAAATGATAAAAGATAGCCAGGTTTGGGTTACCCATGCGGAACTATGATCTTGATTAATTATTTTTCTCGTCATCTCCATAATTTCTCCAAAACAATATTGCTTAATAGTTATCTTAAAAAGCTTTGTTTCTGAGAATCACAAGAAGATGACAGTTATTTTACTGGATCGAAGGTCAAATACAAAAAAGAACGCTACAAATAAAAATTAAAAAAGTTTTTATTAAATACTGTGACAATTGAGAAGTATTAATTACTTCTATGAGGTTATCCCTCTAATATCAAATCCGATTACCAAAGTATACTTTTAAACCAAGAGTTCTCAAGAGGTTAAAAAGCTTATCGCTTCACACAACTTTTGAATGTTCTATCTAAAAAAGATTTAGTATAATGTATAAATTATGTATGTTGCTAAAAATCCGAAAAATCCTGGTTCTTCCTGACTTTTTCCAATAAAAATCGCCTTTCAGCTCTGGCGATCGCTTTATGAGTCTGAGTTAGTGCCTCTGGTTCCACGGAAATACCATCAACTCCCCATCGAACCAGAAAATCAATTAAGTCGGGATGTTCCACAGGCGCTTGACCACAAACACAGCAACTAATACCGTGTTCCTTGGCTGTTTGAATCAACTTAGAGATCGCCTTATGCATAGCTGGGTGATTAGCGTTTAAACCGCGATCGCTAAACTGTGTCTGCTCTCGATTGACACCTAAAAGCAACTGAGTCAAATCATTAGTGCCGATGGCAATACCTTGAACCCCTGCTGCGATATATTCGGGTAATAGCATGATTACCGAAGGAACTTCCGCCATGATCCATACTTGGAATGAATTAATGCTAGTTAAGTTAGTAGTTTCAATCCGACGCAGGCAAAATTCAAACTCTTCAACACTACGAACAAAAGGTAAAATTAATTTGAGATTAGTATGACCTTCAGTAACCAGGGTACTAAGAGCTTCTAGTTCCAAATCAAACAAACTAGAGTCGGTAAAATAATTATAGGTACCTCTATTACCTAAAACAGAATCAGACAAATCTGCCCCGTAGCGGTCAAGAGAACGATAAAATACTGGACGAGGAGCAAATGCTGAGGCAAATTGACGTAAATAATCAGTTAAAGTACTCAAAAACTGACTACGAAAAGAATCTTGCCATTTAGCCAACCCAGGAGTAGCCAGTAAGCCAGCTAACATTAGCTCTGAGCGTAATAGCCCAACACCATCTATAGCAAGATTAGATGCGGTGGCAATGCTTTCTGGCTGAGAAAGATTAACCATCAATTTAGTAGCGATGGGATACCTGGGAGAGCTTAAGCGCTTCCAAGAATGACTAGTTGTAAATTCTAGGGCGATATCAGCGGCATAAACATGACCCTCACTGCCATCAAGATATACTTGATCCCCATGACGGAGAATTTTAGTTGCCTCGGTAACATCAACTAAGGCAGGAATATTTAATTCTCTAGCCACTATGGCAGCATGGCTAGTTTTACCACCCATTTCAGTAATAATGCCACCTGTATGTTTGATCAAAGATATGTGTTGAGGATTCAGAATTTTGGTAACTAATATTGAGCCAGCAGGAATTAGTTGAGTGTGGTGCGCCAAGTCTGGAATTACCACCAACTTCGCCTGCACCTTTCCTGGAGAAGCCACAACTCCCGATGCCAATGGTGTCGCAGAGGGCAGCGCCGCGATGTCGATAGTTAAGTTATCTTTATGGAAAATTTCCTCACTCAACTCATCGTCAAACCAAGTAAAGTAAAAATTAGGCAACTGTGTTGATGGGGACTCAAATGCTGTCCAAACCAAAGATTTAAGCTGTGGCTGTTGTTTGAGAATATTTTGAGTTAGTTGAATTAATTGAGCGATCGCCTGATCATCTAGGACATAAGTTGATGCTAGACTTTCATGGGGAATATAGGCTTCTAGACAGTCGATTGTAGCTATTTCTGAATCCTGCTGACGTGGGCGATAGCCATAGTTTTTATGACCTATGCTTTGGGATAAAATATAGCTCGTTTCAGGATCTACAATATAGGTGTCAGCCTCAACATCTCCTTGAAGTAAACTATCAACTAAACCCCAGCTAGCTTTAATTTGGATTACGTCTGGAGTAATTTCGATGATGCCTGAAGCTAGAGCATGATTCAGAGGTCTAACTAATACCGACAAGTCAATTTTGTCAAGATCTAAGCCTAATTTTTGCCAATATAAAAGGCTGCTAGCAGTAAATAATTCTGACCAAACAAGTTTGAGCGCCGTGGATATAGCATCAGGATGCGTATTACAAGTTTGCGATCGCCAGAAACTATAGAGCCCATTAATTTGATGTAGTTGTCCTTGAGGATTGGCAATCACAGGTTGTAGAATCAAAGTAGAAGAATCTAACTGTTTTGCTGCGGTGAATAATTCTGATTGCCATGTTGGAGGTAATGCAGCCTGGTTAATAACTCGCCAATTATGATTCGCCACTGACTGAAGCAGTTGGTAATCATCACCAAAATTTTTGTCTATTAAACGATCCTGACACTTAACAATTAACTCTCTCCATAAATTTGAACCGATCACAAATCCTGAACCTACAGGATAGCCACGCTGAAGTAATTGGCTGAGAATAAAAAGTTTATCCCCAACCAAGGATTGTTCTGAATATTGAATCTGAGAAAGCCAATAAATATAGGTCACTGCACTAGTTTACGGCAGCTAATTCTGGTTTTTGCTCTAAACTTTTAGCTAAAAATTCGTCGCTCAACTTCATAAATGCCTTTGACCCTCCAGAGTTGGGCATTGCCACAGATACAGGAGTAAACAAATCAACTGCTTTAGCAACGTTAACATCCATCGGGATTGACTGATTGAATAATTGTTCAGGAACAAAATCATCCTGAACTCTCTTCATTACCTGTTTATAGTACCTACCCATTAGTCCTCCTGCTGAAAGAATAAATACAATTCCCAATAGATTTACATTCACAGGCTGGGTTGCTTCATGACTTTTTCTTAGTTTAGCAATCCTTCTTTCTAAAAGCTGAATTCCAACCAGAGAAAGAGGTTCAGGGCGAGCAGGTAATAAATAAAAGTTGCTAGCAGCAATACCACTTCGAGTTAACAAATTGTACCCAGGAGCGCAGTCTAGAATAATGAAGTCGTAATAGTCAACTACTGGTTCGAGAATCTGTTGAATTAAAACTCGTTCAAAGTCATCCCAAACTTTTTGAAATTCCTGTTCGTTATTATCAATTGCCCTTTGATGGAGCATTTCTGAGACTTGATATTCATCGTATAATTCAATATCTCCAGGAAGCAACTCCAGACCATGGATCCCACAAATATTCGGCACAATTATGTCATCAATGTTTAATTTACTCCAGGGATTAGGATTAATAACATTGTCCAACAGATAGCTTAGGGTGTGTTTTTTCTTGCGTAATTTAGCAAAATCATGGGGCGAAATTAAACTCAAGGTTGCACTAATTTGTGAATCCAAATCTAAAACCAATACACGCTTATTGTGACGCTTAGCTAAACAGGTAGCCAGATTAACAGTCAGAGTAGTTTTACCTACTCCACCTTTCATGTTGACGGTGCTGATAATAGTTCCCATGTGTAAATTTCCTAATTGTCCTTGTTAACGTTAGTGCTTCATTGCAAATTGTGGCAATAATAAATCATAATATTTTCTAAAGTTTTTTTAATTAATTAGATATAAACCGTTAGAGTGTGCGGAGCGCAAAGCTATGACCATCGTATTTGTTGCTGCTGCCAATAGCGATTTCCAAATATCTCTGATATCGCAACCAAAGATAGAAAATTGTCACAATAAAAATGTAATTTTGCTGCCAAATTTTTAAACAGTCTTACTTGATGAACCTATCTAACCAATCTTTTACATCTCAGCCCACTATTATTCGTCTAGAAGAAATCGAAAAAGTTTATGGCAGCGGCAATACAGCGGTTTATGCTTTAGACAAAGTCAATCTGACAATTCATCAAGGGGAATACTGCTCAATTATGGGCGCGTCGGGTTCAGGTAAGTCAACAGTCATGAATATTATTGGCTGTTTGGATCGACCATCAGCAGGAAGATATTATTTAGATAATATTAGCGTGGCAGAATTGACAGATGAACAGCTTGCCGCAATTCGCAATCGTAAAATTGGCTTTGTCTTCCAGCAGTTTCATCTACTACCTCAGTTTAGCGCCTTAGAGAATGTGATGTTACCGATGATTTATGGGGGAGTTCCTTATCATGAAAGGCAAGAACGGGCATTGTCCGCTTTAGTTCAGGTTGGCTTAGGTAATCGAGTTGATAATCGTTCTAATCAGCTTTCGGGAGGACAGCAACAACGGGTTGCGATCGCCAGAGCTATTGTCAATCAACCTCTACTACTTTTAGCAGATGAGCCTACGGGAGCGCTAGATTCTCATACCACGAAAGAGGTATTAGACATTTTTGCCTCACTACATAGCAATGGTATTACTGTCATTATGGTGACTCATGAATCAGAGGTGGCTAAACAAACTGAAAGAATTATCTGGTTCAAAGATGGTCAAATTATCCATTCACACTTAACACCAGATCAAATGCTTAATGTAGCGCTTCCCAAATGATCAAGCTGACCATGATCCAACATGAATAGAATATTCGCCAATCGTTTAGATTACCAAGCTTTAGCCAGTCTTCGCGCTATTATCTAACTTAATTGCTTAATTGCAGGTTGTTAGCTTAACTTTTGTCAGCTACAAAACTCTCACCAGAGGTTCAGACTGAATCGCAGTCTTGCCTGAATATTGCTAAGAATTTGAACAGAGAGTTAATCAAAGGTTAAGCAAAATGTAGTTTTGTATACTAATATAATTAGTAACTATCGACATTTTTGTAACTTATCTTTAGTTTTAATAAATTTTAGTCAATAGACATAGTTAACTCTAAAAATTGAGTATTTAATCTGTTCGCTTCGGCGTTCAACAAGCAATAATGAATTATTCTCAGTTAGAACCTGGTCAATCCTTACGCTATGATGCCCGAAAAATTGCGGCACACTATCGGTTTAGACTTTGGCAGGTGATTTGGCGAGCGATCGCAGTTATCTGGTTATTTGGCACTTTTGCCTTGAATCTCTATCTAGATAGATTGACCAATAGAGAAGAAATCAACCAACCGCGAAGAGCCAAACAGCTACGCCAAATTATTACTACCCTGGGACCAACATACATCAAGGTAGGACAGGCACTATCCACCAGACCTGATTTAATTCGTAAAGATTTTCTAGATGAGCTAACAAAACTACAGGATCAGCTTCCTCCTTTTCCTAATCGTATTGCTTTTAAGATCATTGAATCAGGTTTAGAACGCCCTCTGAGGGAAGTTTATCGCGAAATTTCGCCGAATCCTGTAGCAGCGGCAAGCTTAGGACAAGTTTATAAGGCAGTGTTGCACAGCGGAGAAACTGTAGCAGTTAAGGTTCAGCGCCCTAATTTAAGACCAAAACTAAGTTTAGACCTTTATTTGATGAGGATCTTAGCTGGTTGGACAGAGCCTTGGTTACCCCTAAATTTAGGTCATGATTTGACCTTAATCGTTGACGAATTTGGCTTAAAACTATTTGAAGAGATTGATTATCTCAATGAGGCTAAAAATGCTGAAAAGTTTGCTGAAAATTTCTTAGGCGATCCTGAAGTCAAAGTTCCAGTTATTTATCACGAGTACTGTAATAATTTTGTCTTGACCTTAGAGTGGATTGAGGGGATTAAGCTTACAGATTTAGAAAAGCTAGAAGCCGCAGGATTGGATGCCGATAATTTAATTAAAATTGGCGTTACTTCAGGTTTACGCCAGCTATTAGAATATGGCTTTTTTCATGCAGATCCTCACCCAGGTAATTTGTTTGCCACCCTTGATGGACGAATGGCATACATTGACTTTGGCATGATGGATCAGTTAGCCGAGTCGATGAAAGAAACCATTGCTAGTGCAGTAGTCCAGCTGATCAACCGCGACTATGAAGGATTAGCTCAGGATTTTGTTAATTTAGGTTTTCTGACTCCTGATACCGATATCAAACCGATAATTCCCGCTTTAGAGACTGTTTTGGGTAATGCGGTAGGGGAAAGCGTAGGTGATTTTAACTTCAAAACTATCACCGATGAATTTTCCGAGTTAATGTACGAATATCCTTTCCGACTACCAGCCAAGTTTGCTCTAATTATTCGTTCTTTAATCACTCAAGAAGGTTTAGCCTTAAGCCTTAATCCCAATTTTAAAATCGTTGAGGTATCTTATCCCTATGTATCTCAAAGACTACTCACTGGAGAGTCGCCTCAACTAAGACGGCGTTTGCTTGATGTGCTGATCAAAGACGGCAAATTCCAGTGGGAACGGCTTGAGAATATGATTCAAATCGCCAGTTCTGACGCTGATTTTGACATATTACCGACAGCTCGTTTGGGTTTGCAATATTTGCTTTCAGAAGAAGGAAAATATTTACGTCAACAGTTATTAATCGCTCTGACTGAAGGAGAACGTCTCCATACTGATGAAGTGCAAAGACTCTGGGATTTAATTCAAGATGATATTAAACCACAAAAGATATTAGACTTGGCTTTTAGCACCTTCCGTCAAATTTCTGTTGCTAGCGTGGCTACAATTATTCCTTCTGCTACCACTTCAAGATAGAGTATTAGGAGATTTGCTCTTAATTTAGGCTGAAAATTTAAATTCATTTATTATGTATTATTTACCGCAACCACCTTTTCTAATAGCGATTCTGGGAGTATTTGTTGCCATAACTTTTGGGACAGCATTTCAAAATCTATTAGAGCAAAAGTTACGTGATTCATATGCTGATGCTGACAAAGAAGGCTCTTTTAAAATAGAGCGAACCAAAGATTTTGCGATCGCAAGTTCCTTTTGGGGAATCTGTTTAGGAATTTGGATATTTTTAGGTGGCGGGTTATTAGTCTTGGGGTTTGGGATTATTTCTTCCTATGGAGTGTCATTATTATTAACAATCTTTACTGGCGCACTAGTCTGGGATCAAATTAATGATGTTCTCATACAGCTCAAAGAAGGTGGCTCACAAGCTTTAGAACTAGATTAGCTTATCAAATTCATTAGATATCTTAAACTGACTCAAAATTTATTTTAATAGTGACAACTCTTGTCGCCAAATCCAGAGAATGTCAAAATAAGAAGAGTTATTAAAAATCAATAAAAGTAATAAATAACTAGTAACTTATTAAATCGAGTTCAGGAGGCAATTCTAATGGCTGAGGAAAGTAAAGCCAACGGTAGCGAGGCAAAAACGACTACTAGTAAAACTACATCTAGCAAAACTACGGCATCTAAGAGCGCAAGCACCTCCACCAGCAGCACCGCATCTGTTAAAAAAGAACCCAGTAAACAAGCATTGGCATTATCTACCCAACCCCAAACCTTACTCCCCCAGAATCGCCCAATAGAACCTAGTAGCATAGAGATAGTTCATACTTACTCTTCAGTTGGTTCTGATCGCCCCGTTTCTAAGGGAACAGTTGAATTTAGTAGTTCTTTGGCTATTTCTGGTAATCGTCCCATTGCTGCCAGTACTCTGCAAGTTAGTGAGAGTTATATTGTAATGGGTAATCGCCCTGTTGCCTCCAATGAGTCTGATGAAACTGCTACTTTGATGGGCTATATAGACTAACTGTTTTGATTGCTACTTAGTAATGAAGAAGATGAGAAGCTGAAGATGTTTCGTATAGTGC
>JBCCDL010000127.1:0-10455 GCA_039030815.1 Cyanobacteria bacterium P01_A01_bin.83
TAGAACAGCATCAAATCCCCGAGGTTGCCTATACTTTAGAATGGCAGTTAGGTCGCATCTTTAAACAGCAACAACAATCCGCTGCCGCGATCGCCGCTTACCAGCAGGCAATTGCTTCTCTTAAAATCGTGAGGGGCAATATTGTGTATATCGATCCTCAAGCTCAGTTTGACTTTCGCGATCGCATCGAACCCGTCTATCGAGAATATGCCGACCTATTGTTATCTACTAAAGTTAACTCCCCACCCAGCCAGAAACATTTACGACAGGCAATTAGGGCGATCGATGCTTTACAAATAGCCGAACTAGAAAATTATTTAAGCTGTAACCTATCTCAACTAATTAAAATCGATGAAGTTGCAGTCGATCAAACTGCTGCCAAAATTTATCCAATTATCCTCAGCGATCGCCTGGCAATCATCACCGAAACTCCAGGACAGCCATTAATTTATAGAGAAACGCAAGTTTCTAATTCGGAAATAGAACAAACCTTAATTACTCTGCGAAATAATTTATCCCAACCTGGCAGAACTCCAGAAGTTCTTCAATCAGCACAAAAAGTCTACCAGTGGCTTATCTCTCCCTTAGAATCCTGGCTAAAAGCAAATTCTCAAATCGAAACCCTAGTATTTGTGCCTGATAATCTACTCAGAAATATACCTTTAGCAGTTCTCTACGATGGACAAAAGTATCTTATAGAGCAAAAATATGCGCTGGCATTTAGCCCTCAACTACAGTTATTTCCTCCCACAGTTTCATCTAAACCCCTAAAAGTATTAACAGGAGGAGTCGATATTCCCCAGACAATTGAAGGCATTAGATTTCCCGAAATTGAACAAGTACAGCAGGAGCTAATGCAAATTGGTAGAGAAATTAATGCCAATAACCCTTTATTAAATGAAGAATTCACCATACTTAACATCGAACAAAAATTACAAACAGAAGATTTTTCCGCCATTCATTGGAAAACTCACGGTATTTTTAGCTCCAATCCCGCTGAAACATTTTTAGTTGCTTATCAAGATAGTATTAACGCGGTCGAATTACAGACCTTAATTACAAAAGCTACTAGAAATGGTCTTAACCCAATTGAATTATTGGTTCTTAGTGCTTGCGAAACTGCCAAAGGAGATAATCGTGCTGTTTTAGGTTTAGCAGGTTTAGCGGTTAGAGCTGGAGCGAGAACAACTTTATCAACTTTATGGCGAGCTAATGATCGCGCTACAACATTACTCATGACAGAATTTTATCAGCAACTTTCTCAGCCAGGTACAACTAAAGCTGAAGCTCTACACCAAGCACAACTATCTTTGATTAATCGGGAAGGTTATTTTGCTCCATATTACTGGGGAACATATGTTTTAGTGGGTAGTTGGCTTTAAGAAACAGTAAGAATTAGGGTGTTGCTTGATAAGTAAAGGTAGATTTGGCAAAATAGACAAAAATAAATAATTGACACCAGCAATTCTCATTTTGAAGAGAAAAAAAGAAAATGTTCTCGATTTTAAGCAGAGAACAAACTCAAAAAGGTTTGATTTTAGCCCAATTTACTAGGTAAAACATCCTCCTTTGAGAAAAACAAAGTCACAAGTTATATTGTCTAGCTTAGTTTTATCATTAGGGTGAAAGTTTTCAATACCAGTACCAGTAAGATTTGCGCCACTAAAATTACAATCTAATGCCAAAACTCTACTGAGATTAACACTTCTCAAATCAGCATTTACGAAATTTACTTTACAGAGGAAAGAATCAGCAAAATTACAATCGTATAAATCCGCTTTACTAAAATCCGTAGAGTCTATTATTGCTCTTATGAAATATGCACCTGTTAATTCTGTATGATTAAAGATAACTGAATAAAGTTTAACATCGCAAAAATTGGAACGACTCAACCTAGCCCTAGTGAAGTTGTAAATTAAAGTCTGTTTTTGCCACTTTTTAAAGTGTTACTTTGTGAACTGTCGGTAAGCAAACCCATACCCGACTATAGCGATCGCTTTTTGATTAAAGAGATTGAAGTACGGTTTTACTGAAGGATTGGATATTTACAGTGCTAGCTATACAATTCCCTGGAACGCTTATGATGGCACTTTTAGCCTTAGTTACGACAATAGTAATAGCGGTATTATCGAAGAAGAATTTAGCGATTTAGATATTGAGAGTGATATCGAGACTTATGGTTTTAATCTGCGTCACAAGAAAATGGCTTTCATGTTTCTTTTGAGTATCAGCCTTTTTAATCGGTTGAGAAAAAATGCGATCGCTATTCTCATATAATCAACCTATTTTAGCGATCGCAACCTGATAAGTAATGCAGAAAACTGCCAAGTTGAATTTTGCTATTTTCAGAAAAGATTATGAAATCTTGTCTGCAACTTCGGAAACTATGATTCGAGTAGCTATGATTCGTCTGATTTTAAGAAGACTGGCATAATCTAATACTTTTCAGACATCCTCTAAAAGATGGGATTTTTTGTGGAAATTTTTAGAATTAGCGATCGCTAGTCAATCTATCAGTTAGCTAAACAGCATTTCCACATAGCCATACCAAGCAAGATTGAGCGTGATAGCTTCTTATTCTATTCAGGTAATTTATATTGAGCTACAATTTTTTTGGCATATTCAGGAACATGCTGCTCTAACTTTTGGGGATAGTTGCGTTTCAAATGAAGATAGTTGCGCGTAAAGTGAGAATCAATGGAAAATCGCGCATATTCCAGACCTTGAGGTCCAATACGCTCAATTACCACTCCCATCATTTTCGCTGCCCACATGGGTAAAGTTACCCCTTTATCGTAAGCAGGAATACTCTGTTGTACTGCGGCAGAGCGATCGCCTTTAGACATGACCTCTTGAGTATCTAGTTGCTCTCGCACCAGATCTAGCATTTGCTTGCCTGTATCATTGCGTACCACGATCCACTGCCAACCAAAGGGCGCACCCATGTAGCCCACTACCAAATCTGCCAGGGAGTTGACATAGTCGAAGCAGCTCATGCAAGAAGGAGCAAAGACATCTTTTAATTCATTGGTTTTTAGCCCAAAAAAAGGCACTTTCTCAATCGAACCATCTTCATGCTTGAAGTGAATCCGAAAGTCCTGCATAAACTCATAATGTACTACTGTTTCAGGAGATCTGCTGGTAGTATCAAGAAACTTTTGTAGACCTTCGCGGCTGACGTTATCGACACAAGGAGTCCCTAAAACATAAAGTTTCTCTAGTCCTAACTCCTGCTCTACAGCACGTAACGCCTGAATCTGACAGCCAACACCAATTACCAACAGCCGTTTTAATCCCGACTGTTCAATTTGCTCTAAGACATTAAGATTAGGGGAAAGAGTAGGCTTGTTTACCTTTGCTGCCAAAACCTCTTCTGGGGTTCTCGCAATCACTGGCATTGGTTGAAAACGATCCTCTGGGGTATTTTGAACACAGACAACTCCTTCTACCAAATCACGCTCTAACATCTCACAGGCGATGGTGCTAACAATGCCTGTCCACTGGGCACCAGGAATCGGTTGTTTTTTACGAGCAGCCATCATTTCTTGGCTCACTCCAAAATACCAGTCATCCTCATTATCCAAGTCACGACTGCGACCATGAGCAACTGTTTCTAGTTCAGCAATTTGCTGATTTAAGAAAGCACAGGCTTCTTTAACATAGTGAATGTAGTAAGTATCACATAGTCCGCACTCACTACAGAGTTCTTTAGCAGGACGACGACTACCAGATTTTAATGCCTTAGCTTTTTTGTGGGGAGAAACAGTCATATAAAAGAAATATATTAATTATAGCTGGGGTAATAACTGTCAGATTAAGACAATAGCTATCGACATTACCATCGCCGCAAAGTTTTGTAATGGAACTAGAGTTGGCAACCTATTATTAAATCAGTTCCTGTGTTTAGCAGAGTGATAAATGCGATCGCCCGATTAAAAATTTATAGTTAAATATTTCATATCTCAACCCTCGCTCTTTTTCTCCTCAAACACTAACTTGAGCTATATATTTAAACTGAGCAAGATCTAACACTTCTGCTAAATTATTGGTAATTGATGCTTACCAGCTTGTTATCATGACTAGAGCCATATTTCAACCGCCAAAATTACGTCGCGAAGAGTGCGAAGAAGGAGAAAGAAGCGCCACCTGGCTGGAGTTATTTTTTGACCTAATATTCGTAGTTGCGATCGCTCAACTAGCACACAATTTCAAAGAAGACTTTAATTTATTAGGTTTAGCTAAACTAGGAGTTTTGTTTGTTCCTGTCTGGTGGTGTTGGGTCGGGGCAACTTTTTACGACACCCGCTTTGATAATGATGGTTTGGTAGATCGTTTAAGTACCTTGATGCAAATGGCGATCGCTGCTAGCATGGCAGCTAATATTCATCATGGTTTGAGCGGCAGTTCAATTAACTTTGCCCTTAGCTACATCGCATTTCGCGGAGTGCTGATCTGTCAATATCTTCACGCGGGATATCATGTTCCCCAAGCACGATATTTAACTCATTGGTATGCAGCGGGATTCTCCATAAGTATTGGGTTCTGGTTAATTTCAATTTTTCTGCCTCTTCCCTGGCGTTTCGTTTTTTGGGCTATAGGTTTAATTTTTGATTTTGCTACGCCCTTGACCGCAGGTGATCGGGTTGCCAAGGTTCCCCCGAATATGGCGCATACTACCGAGAGGATTGGACTATTTACCATAATTGTTCTGGGAGAATCCATTGTGGCTGTAGTTGGCGGGGTGTCTGGGCAAGAATGGAGTCCCATGTCAATTGCGATCGCACTATTGGGTCTATCTATTGCCTTCAGCTTCTGGTGGATGTATTTCGATACGGTGGACAAGTCACCCCTCCACGGGATGAGAACAGGCAAAATGAGAATTGCCCTTACCTGGCTTTATGCTCACTTACCTCTGGCTGTGGGCTTAACTGCTACGGGAGTGGGGGTAGAGAAAATGATCCATGGCTTAAATAATGATTCGGCTATGGGAGAAAAAGTTCTATTTTGTTTAGCAGTTGCTTTGTGTTTAGCAATTTTGTCTAATTTGCATTGGACAAGCTGTGAACTAGGGCAAACAAAGTGTAAAAGAATTTTGACTTACTATCGTTTAGGTGCTGCTGCGTTTGTTTTGGCGTTGTCTTTTGCCTGTGGTTTCTTGTCTTCTTTGATGATTATAAGTTTGGTGGCTTGTGCCTGTACGGTGCAGATTGTGTTGGATATTTTTAATACTTGTTCTTAAATGGCTATTTTAAGCAATACTTCCTCGTTTGCGGGCTTCTTTATAAGATGTGCCAACATTACGTAGCCCCGCTTTAATTAACTGCTGTTCTAACAAACCAAAAAAGCGAGCGCGATCGCCACCCCGAACTACCGCCTGATTATGCGCCTCTGCCAGTGCTACAGGATAACCATAACCTTTTTGTACTTGTCCTAGAACAATACTCAAAGACTGCTCAAACAAGACTCTGTCTTCTACTACCCAAGCAGGAACTTCAATGCGAGCAACTTCGGCACCGACGTTAACATAGCAAAAGTGGACTCGTTGAGCTTCTTCATAGAGATCTAAAATACGGAGATTACTGCGGTATAAAGGACTTCTTTGTCCTGGCTGTAAGCGACTTGCCCAAAAGGTGGAATCTCGCAGAGAATCGATTTTCTGACAGGGATACTTATCAAATAGATCGCCACAGTGAACTACGCAGTTTGGATGTTCATGTTCGCAAGTATGCAAGCGCAAAAAGTTGAGTCCTTCGGTACTGCGAGAAGCACTGACATAACCCATCATGGGAATATTAGTTGATCGTAATCTTTCACAGGAAGCTAGAATTGGCGGCAGTATCTTATCCCTCGCTTCCACTGGTAAACCATCTAAAAACCAATAAATCAAAGAACCATCGACCAAAGCTAAATTTGGCACATCCCCATGTCCCCCTGGCGGTAAAACCCAATTACAAGCTATTTCCGCCAACATTTCCGCCTCGGAAACAGTGCGCCGATAACCCATCCATTCTTCTAGCCTAATTCCCCATTGCCGCGAGACATACAAATCCTCTGTTTTATAAAATACTTCGGGTATGCTATCTAATAAAGGATGTAAACTCTGTCCATAGTGAAGCATAATCTGCCCAATGTTAATCAGATAACAGTAAGCAATCTCATGATGGGAAGGAGATATCTGCGAACCGTCAGTAGCAAAAACGCTATGACTATAGGGTGGTGGTTGAATATCAAAACATCGATCTAAAGGCTCAATTGGTGTCGCGGCAGCAAATAACAGGCGATCGCGAAAATCCAGTTGCTGTTGAATCAATTCCGCCTGACGATTAGCAACCTGCAGGTGTAGATCTTGAGCATGTTCTAATCTTTGACGTGAAGCGATCGCCTCTTGGTGGAGATGCTGAGAGATACCAGGAATTTGTCCTGCAATTTTGGCTAGATCCAACATGGTTACTAATTGTCGATTTATTGCTTACGCCCATTCAATCTATAGCCGTACAAAATTAGATTAGGACATTACGAAAGTTATACCATTTTAAATTTAAAAGATGACAGATATTTCTGGTAGGGGCGAACCAACCTTCGCCCTTACGATTTATGTGTAAAAAAAGCCATTTAATTTGGTATTATTAGTTCGTAAGTAGCAAGTAGCAAGTAGCCCTTCGGGTTCGACAGTTTGCTACATGCGGACAAGTCCTTTGTGCCGAGAAAGGGCTTGCCCGCATCTGACCCGTCCACCGCAACTGTCTCACAAGTAGAAATTTTTCAAAGTGTCCCAACCTTAATATGTAATGCTATAGAACTATCTTAATGCTGACATCCTAAAAAAGCCGCTCAAATTATAATATCTCTGTACTGATAATAAGCCAAAAGTCTAATTTCACAATCGCTATTCTTGATTCACAGAAGTTTGTTTAATGATCGGTAAAACTTTTTTTGGTTGGGGTTTTACCTGGGGTTTGCTTTCTGGGTTCAATGGAATTTCTGTGTCTGAGGGGATGGGTTCTGTTGGCTTCTGGGCAACAAGGTTATCTTGCGCCTGTGGTTCAGCTTCATCGGTAGGATTTGATTCTAATCCAGGCTGTTTTCGGCGATCGCTCAAGCGCCGCAGCACTCCATTAATAAAGCGAAATCCATCTTCATCTGAATAACGTTTTGCCAACTCAACCGACTCATTAATTGCTACTTTCTCTGGTACTTCTAAATAAAGCATTTCAGCTACAGCAATTTGCAGAATATCTCGATCCATTTTGGGCAATCGACTCAGTTGCCAACCAACTAAGACTTTGGCGATCGCCTGTTCAATCTCTGAACGATGTTCGTTAACCGTAACAATCAAATCTGTAGCGTACTGTCTGACCTGTTCTTTACTCGTCAACTGCAAAAATTCAGGAAATTCAATTGCCATACCCAAACGATTTACCGCTGCTTGAGAAACCGACAACGCTTCTTGCAGCATCACCTTGGCACTACTTAGATCACTCGCACGGGTTTCACTGTTTAACAGCCGTTCTTCTCCACGCTTAATCTCGGCTGAAGCTGCTTCAAGATTATCTTGAACCTCAATGGTTAGAGTGCGGATCGCTGCCAAAACTAGACTATCTAAATCTTGTTGAGATAGCTTACCTTGTTTAGCTTTGACTTGACTAATGCTCAGTAGTGCTAACTCACGAGCAATACTTCGGGGTTGTTTACGCAGAGCCATATTCTATACTTGGGGGCAGAAATGGTGAAGCTCGATCAATTAAATCAAGCTCAATCATTATACAGCCTTGTTTCCTTCAAGTTTCTTCTTCCAAAGGAATTAACTCAGATTTGTCATTGGCAAAAGTATTTTTAAACGCTAGTTTCTGCTTAGATTTAGAAATAGATAGAGGAGGTTTGACCACAGGAGTTTCTGGGCTAACAATACCTCCAGATATCAGAACTTTGAAGGCATCCTCAATGGAAATATCAATATCAATCGCTTCTCCTTTGGGTACGATCGCATACCAACCTGAAGTAGGATTAGGAGTAGTGGGAATAAAAACACTCAACATCTCCTGGGGCAAATTGGATTGCAGTTGGGGGCTGACTTTCCCTGTGACAAACCCCAGAGTCCAGACTCCTTTACGAGGATACTCAACCATCACTACTCTTCTAAATTTGGTTTTGGAATCTCCTAAAAGAGTTTCTAGGATCTGTTTGAGGGTTTTATAAACTGAACCCGCTAAGGGAATCGCCTGGAGAAATTGTTCGCCAAAATCTAGTAACCACCGACCCACAATATTCCGTGCCATTAAGCCAATAGTCAAAATACTCAGCATTGGCACAGCCAATCCTACAGAGAAATTAAGAATATTAGTTAAAACTGGATTCAATCCATCAAAGGGATTGATTTGCTTGGGAATACGGGTAAATAGATCGATCGCCCACTTGGCAGTAGAAACTGATAGCCAAATAGTTGTGGCTAAAGGAATTACTACTAATAACCCAGCGATTAAATCGCTTTTCAAATCTTGCTTTAAGCGTTGTAGCACAGAGCAATTACTCTCCTTACAACTAAATTTATATATCTAACTCTAATATAAGTTGTAAAGCTTATAAAGAATTGTTGCAACTATTGACATGGATACTTCTATATGATCTTCAATTTAATTTTAGTCTTTAATCTAAAAATTCTGTGAAATATAGCTGATCATTTATTTTAACCTCCAAGATTGGATATTTGACATTCAATTATCTAGAGAGATCAAAGTTGATAGTTTGTAGGGGAATAGAGGGGTATAGTTGCTATTCATATTCTGGCTGATTGTTGATTTTATATTTAACTCCACCTGCTCCCGTTGTGAACTCAAGTACAGAAATTACTAAACTGAGTTTAAATTATGGATTGAAATTTGACTGGTAGTTTTAAAATCAACAGATAAGAGAGTAATTGAGTTTAATCATTGTTAATTTGACAATGGTTTGGAGCCAAATCAAGCAAATAGCAAAAATAGTAATAATCATTAGGGCAACAAAACATGGCTATTTTGAACCGCAATATTGAAATCCTAGCTGATAAAGCTGCACTAATAGAGCGATCGCAGGATATCGTCCTGAGCAAAATAAATGCAGCAATCGAATCAAGAGGTCAATTTACGATCGCCCTTGCTGGGGGTAGCACACCAAAGCCACTTTATGAAGCATTAGCGACTAAATCGCTACCTTGGTCAAAAATACATGTGTTTTGGGGTGATGAGCGCTATGTTCCCGCAAACCACCAAGACAGTAATCAACTAATGGCACGTCAAGCTTGGCTAGATAAAACTGATTTCCCTGCTGACAATGTTCATCCTATGGATACTGATGGGTCAGACCCCAGTCAAGATGCGGCTAAACATGAAGCCCACCTAAGAAAGTTTTTCCAAACCCCAGAGGAGATTCCGACCTTTGATTTGATTCTTTTGGGAATGGGAGATGATGGACATACAGCCTCTTTATTTCCCCACACGGAGGCTTTAACTGTAAGCGATCGCCTAATTACTGTCGGTAAAAAAGATGGTCAACCACGGCTCACCTTTACAGTACCTCTGATTAATCAGGCTCGCTGTGTGTTGTTTATAGTCGCAGGAGCTAACAAGAGATCGGCATTGGAACAGGTTTTTGCTCCCCAAGGAGATGAGATGGAATATCCCTCTCGTTTGATCAAACCCCAAGGAGAATTGTTGTGGTTGCTCGATCAAGACGCAGCGGCAGATCTGTCTGATTAAACTGGAATTGAGAGAATCACGGTGAGTCACCTCATGTCCTGACTCCAAAAGCCAAAATAATCAGACAAATTATTATTGGCTAAGTTGAAAAGCCAGAACTGAAATATTTCAGCTTAAATTAATAGCTTCACTAAACTATTACAATTTCGGGGGCTAATTTTAAATAACTGAACCCTCGGAGTAGTATAGTGGGAAAAAAATACCCATGTTGGTAGCAGTGTAATAGTCACTCTTTAAATAGCCTATGATTACATGCCCCAGTTGCAATCATCAAAACCCAGAAGGATCTTTGCAATGCGAAAATTGCTATACTCCTTTACCAGCGACAACTAGCTGTCCTAACTGTGGAGCGCCTGTCCAAACAGATGCTACGTTTTGTGGTCAATGTGGCTTTAACTTACAGGCAGAGAACCCCTCTGTATCGGCGGCATCTATAGAAGAAACTGCTATCGGTTCAATGCCTAATATGTCATTAGACGAGATTTCTCTTCCAGAGGAAGCAGCCCTCTCAAGAGGTAGCTCAGACATATTGCCAGAAACTGCAATGTCGTTACCTATCCAAAGTCCTTGGGATGATAACGATGACCCAGAGACTATCGCTCAAACCAAAAAAATAGTCATTGAAGCTGATTCAACCGAACCAACTGAAGCTTTTGATCTTGGCTCCGAAGTTCCTGAAACAGAGTTTACTGAACCAGAGTTTACTGAACCAGAGTTTACTGAA
>JBCCDL010000128.1:0-10443 GCA_039030815.1 Cyanobacteria bacterium P01_A01_bin.83
CGCTATATGGTTCAAAAAAGTCTTTCAGTGTCCCTTTTTCAAGCTTGATTGCACTTTTGTTTGGTAAAACTTGAGCTGAGTTAGCGGCAATACTTTGACCGATAGAAATAGTTGTATTTGATGGTCGTCTGCTATTGTTTACCGCTATTAATAGTAATTCTTGAGTGGTTGAATTTTGGTAAAGTTTGGCTTGAACTTGAGAATTGTTTACCTTTAAGCCGCCAGTTAAGCTACTACTTAGAGTTTTACTATTGACAGTAGATAAATAAGGTTGTACTTCTTGGAGGATGGGAGTTAGGATACTGTCAATCCACTGTTGTTGAGAGCGATAGTGAGTCCAAAAAAGCAACCCATCAGTCTGGGCTATGAGCGCACTATAAATCATATATCTTGATTCGGCAAAAGTGGGCAAGCGACGTTTAAATTTGGTAACGCGACCGTGTTTGTCTCTGCCATAGCCTTGAAGAATGAACCACAGATCGTGGTCTTTCGTGATGCTATGTGCAACAGACTGTAATTTGTTAATGAAAGAAGGAACTCCTAAACCATCGAATTCTGAAGAACCATCCATAATGGGATAGTTAAAATACATGATCGTATCTGCGGCTTTTAGATATTCCCGAATGTGCAATGGTTTGCCAAAAGCAACGGCTACTTTGTGCTGCGGATCTTCAGCTTTGATAGCTTTGTAAACCCTCTCTAGGAGCGCAGGGGACAATTGGATAAATTCAGGTTCATCAAATAAATACCAGCCATACACCGCAGGATGGGTTTTTAACTCTTTGATCATCTGAGTAATTAGCCAGCGATGATCTCGTCTGACTTGCAGCCTGGGTATTTCTACTAGTACCTTGATCCCTACTGCTGCGGCGCGATCGAGATAAGATTTGATCTCCTGAACACTGCTGCTATTTGTATAGGGGACAACTATGTTCATGCCTTCTTTAGCAATCTGGTTTAGTGTATCAGGATTGGAGATGCTATCGTACCATCCCAGAGGAAAACTTAATGCTGATTGAGCTTGCTGAGGAACGGTTTGGGCGGCAGCAGCAGTAATCCCTAAATTTGAACTAGGAACTGTACTATTCTCCATTAAGCTTGGACTGGTAAGTGACGTGGAGCTATCCCACTTTAGCTCACTCTTAGAAGGATAATTAGTCAGTTTTTGACTAATCGCCCAAAGTTCGCTTTTTGTAGTACCCACATACCAGTTTAGTTTTGAGTCTGGAGCGCCCAGTATGATAAACGATACAGTGGTAATCAAAAGAATTAACGAGAAAACTACCTTGAATTTGGGTTTCATAGTTGAATGCAATCGAGTTAGATCGCTGTAACTTGGACTTATTTGACAGTCCAGAATATCCCGTAATTCTTGTAATGCCTACTCGTTTGTGATGTACCTACACTGACGCTTCGCGTACAGGTGTAGGCTTCTCCAGACCTCCTAACTTTTAATTATTCATTGCCTCCAACTTTGCTAAACGACTAGTCAAATCTTGATTAGCCTGTTTCAACTTATCTATCTCCTGACGTAACTCTTTGACTGCCTTGTCTGCGCCGAGATTTTTTTGTACCTTGGTTACAGCTTCCTCTGCACGACGACGTACTCGACCATCAGGAGTTTGAGCCGCCAGATCGTTTAAGATCTCAATTGCCTGAGCCGTTTGCATTTGCCCCAAAGCACCCACAACTGCCACTTGAGTAAGAAAGAAAGATTCTCCTGCGATCGCTTCTAATTGCTCTAAAATTTCTCCTAACTTTTCGGGTGTTTGACCAGTAGAAACTGCCCCCAGGCTACGAATTGCCCCCAGTCTCAAGGGTTGAGGAGTCCCTGGCTTAGTATATGCCATGATTAAATCCACTGCCTCAGCCGAAGTTTTCATTTTACTCAGTCCAGCGATCGCACCACTGCGAACCACTTCATTCCAGCCTGCACGCTGTTCCAAGACTGTTTTTAGTAAGGCGATCGCTTCTGGTTGCTGATCTTTAAGCTGACCTGATACCATGCCTCCTAAACTACGGGCTGCTGCTGCTTCGGTGTAGTAGCTAGGGTCGCCGTTGTTGAGGCATTTAACTAGAGTCTCATAGCTGGAGGTAGTTTTAAAGTTACTCAAAGCTGCGATCGCTGAGCGACGTACTCTGGCATCGGAATCTTGCAAACCAGTTGATAAGACTTTAATTGCTTGATTGAGTTTAATTTTACCCAGTTGTTTGGCTACCTCTACTCGTACTCCCCAGAATGGATCATCGGTCAAGGAACTAGCCAAGGCTTTAACAGCTTCTAGTCCACCTTTTTTAACTAATGCTGTTGCGGCATAAATACGGGAGATGGGATCGGGGTCGTATTGCAACTGGGTTTTTAATTCGGCTACAGGATATTGCAGGGTAACGGTTTTAAGGAAATTATTATTAATGTCAAAGCTAATAAAATCGGGCTTTTTCTCTAACGGAAAATAAAAACTTTGTTCTGGTTGATGAATACGCAGAGCAAAAGTTTTAAGCTGAGGCGATTCATTTTCCACATAACCAAATCCCACAGGCAGCTTGAGGTCAAACAACTCTTTATCATTATCTTTTGCCTGTTTCTGAGTAACGGTTAATTTTGCCAGCTTGCTATCTCCATCCCAGCTATAAGCCACTTTATAATCAGGATGTCCGCCACGGAATACATACTGATCGAATAAGAACATCAGATTGTAACCCGTTGCCTTATCAATTGCCCGCAACAGATCTACGGTTTCTACTGTATTGTGGGCATTATCCTGGACAAAAGTTTGAATTGCTTTATCAAATAATTCATCTCCTAAGATTGCCCGAATCATGTGATAGACACAGGCACCCTTTTCATAAAGATGGCGATCGTAAAGTTCAATTGCTTCACGATAAACATTAGTAACTATAGGACGACGATAACGAGTGCTATCTTCAGAGATGTAAGTCCGCGCCTCATTTAACAAATAGTATGCTGCATCATCCTTGCCATACTCCTCTTCTGTCCAAAACACCTCGGCATAAGAAGCCATGCCCTCTTTGATCCAGGCATGTGACCAGTGTTTGATTACCACTAAATCACCAAACCACTGGTGTGCTAATTCATGGAGGACTAAACTTTCAGTCCGCATATTGTCCGTGGCTGCCCGTTCATCCAATAAACAGCGGTCGGTTAACAAGGTGGTGGAAGTATTTTCCATCCCGCCAAAGATAAAATCGTCAACGCAGACTTGAGCATATTTAGGATAGGGATAGTCATAACCATACTTCTGGGATAAAAACTCAACCATGCGGGGAGTCTTACCCATACTGCGCTTGGCATCCGCTTCTCTGCCTTTTTCTACGTAATAATTTACGGGTTTGCCGCGCCACTCATCTTTAATTTCGGCAAAGTCACCCACTGCCAAGGTCATAAGGTATGTCGGGTGTACCTGCTGTTGTGACCAATGATAAACAACACCATTATCTACTTGCTTAGTACTGATCAATTCCCCATTAGAAATTGCCATCATCCCTGCGGGTACCTGAACTCGAATCTCTGAGGTAGCCAGTTGACCAGGGTAATCAAAACAGGGAAACCAAAAACGCGAATCTTCATCCTCCCCTTGAGTCCATACCTGAGTCGGTTTATCAGGATAATAGTCTGTAGGTTGAATAAAATAGATGCCTCGCTGCGGTTGCTCTTTACTATAGGCAATTTCTACTTTAATCGCCGTGCTACTGCTAGGTTGCGACAGATGAATTTCTAGTTGTGACCCATCATAATCAAACTGTTGACTAACACCGTCAACCAGTACCGATTCAATATCCAAATCCACCGCATCTAAAGTTAACCCCTCAATACCAGCACGCACAGGAATAATCGTAGTGGTGCAAGTCCCCTTAAAACTTTGCTGGGTCACATCTAAAACCAAGTCCAGAAATATATGCTCTACCTGTCCAGGTCGATCAGGATTATAGTGAGGCTTTGCCCCAGGAAGCTCAAATTTGCGATCGCTTTGTTCGGCATCGAAATAAAAGTGAGACATGAATTAATTAGATAATTGCAATAGATGGTTATTGATTAGGTTATCGAATTCAACCAAATTTAACCTGAGTGTGACCGTTTCTCTTTAAATATGATGGCAATAGTTCGGAAAGAAGGTATATTGTTCTTATTTTTTAAAGGGCTTAGAGAAATAGTCGCAGTAGTTTCATATTAGAGATGAATATAGAAATAAAGTTCACAAATTTTTGCCATCTGTTTTTATCCTTTATTTTTTTGAAGAGGCAGGTAACGACCAAATTTGATTGTCGCCTTCGGTAACAGCGTGAGGTCCAGAGATCATTGCCCGAGAAAAGGGAGCAACCTGAACATCAAATATTTCATCGATTCCTGCCTGAAATTCTAATAAACTAACCATTTGCCTTGATTTTAAATCAACTACAGCAACGCCACATTTTAAATCTTTCTCGCGATCGCAAATCGGTAAATTGCCAAAAATAGCCGTTTCTCGAATTTTAGACAAGCCAACCAAGGCATAGTTGCCAACTAATGCTAATCCCCGAGTGTAACCAGGTAAAGAAATTACTCTTACTTGCTTACCTGAACCCACATCTACCATTACTAATTCGCCATGACCAGAATTGAGTACCCACAGATGATTGCGATACATTCTCGGGGAATGAGGCATAGATAAACCCTTGGTAATAATCCGACTACTGGGAACCTCTAAAATACAACCCCCACTAGCTTTATGCTCCCGCCAGCCTCCTGGGGTATCAGTGCGATCCAATACAGTGACATATTTTGGTAGATGATTAACCATTGCCACACCGTTGAGATGACAACGATCTTCAGGTGCGATCGCACTGACGAAATCAGGTCGCCATTGGGGTAAAAAATTATAGTTATTGCTCAGAGTACAAAGACAGGAAAATCTGGTATTAACAATCCACAACTCTTTACGTCCCCAAACTAAATCGTGAATTGAAATATCCCCTGTATACTGTCCACTACGAGTCAGAAAACAGGCATCATAACTACCTGCGGGTTTGATTTGAGCAGCTATTTGCGTATCGTTTTTGAGCAAATAAACCCAATCTTTGCCCCCCACCGCCATTTGATGGGAATTGAGTGCGATGCCCATTGCTCTTTGGAAATTATGAAAGCGAATACTAAGAGCATTATTCTCAACTGTAACGACCCCCAACTTGCCAGCTTGATAGGTAGAGAAAAATAGGGAAATATTAAGTTGATTAAGAATACTAGCTAAATTCTTACTATATTCATAGCGGACTTCTCTGGTATGCTCTGGTTCACCATTGATATTTTTTGCAGGTTGAATCATCAAAATTTCAAAAATCAACTCAGGATGTAATAGATACACATATCCAAGGAGGTAGGAACGTTTCTTACCTCCTTGAACTTCTAAATTGAGGTAAAGTCGTGGCTAGTAAGATGCTCGGTGTTGACTCCATCCAAAGTTACTATCAATTCATGTCCATAACTGATTGTAGACTCGGAAAACGCCAGGTCATCAAAGGTCAAATCCACTCCTAAACTCAAGCGATCTTTCCCTAATTCAAAGTCAACGATTATATCCTTACTTTGATCAAATTCAATCACAAAAATATCAGCACCCTTACCGCCAATTAAGATATCGGCATCACTACCGCCAGTCAAAATATCATCACCCTTACCGCCAATTAGAGTATCCTTACCCGTACCACCATCAAGAGTATCGTTACCTGTACTACCTAAAAGAATATCGTCACCCTTACCCCCATTTAGAATATCATCGCCGTCCCCACCATCAAGAGTATCATCACCATCCAAACCATTGAGAGTATCGGCATCTTCACCACCATCAAGGTCATCAGCATCGCTGGTACCAGTAATAACATCGGCATCGTCAAATATTAATTTAAACAGTTCTGTCCCAGTCTCGCCATTATCAGCAGTGAAAAATAGCTCGTCATTGAAGACGGTCAAATTTGAAGGATAAGACCCGTACCCGTAGACAAAACCATAATCGCTAATGCCAGGATCAATATCTACCAGTAACTGAGTTCCTTCGGCGGTGCCATCGCTGACAAAAAGCTCTTTGCCGTTTTCTCCATCATCAGCGCTAAAAAATAGCCTGTCCTCAAACACCACAAAATCCGAAGGAAAAGAGCCATCGATATTACCATAGCTAATGCCAGGATTAATATCTACCAGTAACTGAGTTCCTTCAGCAGTACCATCGCTGACAAAAAGCTCTTTGCCGTTTTCTCCATCATCAGCGCCAAAAAACAGCCTGTCTTCAAATACCGCAAAACTTGAAGGAAAAGAGCTATCAGCATAACCATAGTCGCTAATGCCAGGATCAATATCTACCAGTAACTGAGTTCCTTCGGCGGTGCCATCGCTGACAAAAAGCTCGTTGCCGTTTTCTCCATCATTAGCGCTAAAAAACAGCCTGTCCTCAAACACTATAAAATTTGAAGGATAAGAGCCATAGGCATAACCATAATCTTCGTTAAAACCAGGATTAATATCTACCAGTAACTGAGTTCCTTCGGCGGTGCCATCGCTGACAAAAAGTTCAGTGCCGTTTTCTCCATCGCCAGCACTGAAAAATAGCTTGTCTTCAAACACTATAAAATTTGAAAGATAAGAGCCATATGCAAAACCATAATCTTCGTTAAAACCAGGATTAATATCTATCAGTAACTGAGTTCCTTCGGCGGTGCCGTCACTGACAAAAAGCTCGCCGCCGCTTTCACCATCGCTAGCACTGAAAAATAGCTTGTCTTCAAACACTATAAAATTTGAAGGATAAGATCCGTAGGCAAAGCCATAATCACTAAAACCAGGATTAATATCTACCAGTAACTGAGTTCCTTCGGCAGTGCCATCGCTGACAAAAAGCTCGCCGCCGTTTTCACCATCGCTAGCGCCAAAAAATAGTCTATCTTCAAACACCACAAAATTTGAAAGATAAGAGCTATATGCAAAACCATAATTTTCGTTAAAACCAGGATTAATATCTATCAGTAGTTGAGTTCCTTCGGCGGTGCCGTCACTGACAAAAAGTTCAGTGCCGCTTTCTCCGTTATCTGCGCTAAAAAATAGCCTGTCTTCAAATACAGTCAGGTTTGAAGGGAAAGAGCCATAGGGATAACCATAATTGCTAATGCCAGGATTAATATCTTTGACTAATACTACTTCAACCGTATTGTTTTCCATTGATTTTATTTTGAATAGTTTGGTTTCTTTAGTTGTTTGTTAATGAAAGTGCCATCGCGTAAGGTCGCTTTCGGCTTGTCATCTTTTAGCAATCAGTAACAAGAAAGCGGTAAGTGTTGTCTAGATTACATTTGAGCCAAGTATCGTGCCTAATTTTGCTCGGAAACATAATTGTCCCATATTGTTCAGGATTGCTATCTGGTCTTAACTTATTGTTTTAATTCCTCAACTCCAGCGATCGCTATTCAAATTCAACGATTATGTTCTTACTTTGGTCAGGCGTACTTCCGCATGTCGGGGCGCCGCTGGAGTGAGTCAAATTCAATCACAAAAATATCAGTACCCTTGCCAAATTTTGCATAATTGTTAAGCGATCAGGGAATAATTAAGACTAACTATGACAGCATTTCACAACATTTTTAAGTCTTTTAAAATTTCGTTTACTCAAGGGACATCTTTTCTTAACCTTATAGATATGAGTTAAGTATGGGAGTAATTTTGATTTATGATCGCGACAACTTCAACCAACAATCTTAGTAATCTCCCCACAGAAGACGCAACTGCCCAGATTGGGGCATTTTTGAGAGAACATGGAGAAATCGAGACAATTACCCCTGTAGCGATCGCCATATTAGTTACCAATCAGTTTAAACTGCGAGGAGCAAATGCTTTACTGGTTAACTTGTTAGTGGCAAGTATAACTCGTCAGATCTTTGCCAAACTCAAACAAGAAGCCCCTCAAAAAGAAATTCAAAGCAACGATTCGGCTTCTACCATAGAAGAGATGTCAGCATCAGAACCCGATCTCCAAGGCTATGCGATCGCTCATGCTATCCCTGGTAGAGTTCGCTTGAAAATGCCACAGTTGTCTCTAGATAATGATTTTGCCCAACGGTTACAAACTGCTTTAAATGCTGATGAATATGTCAATCAGGTTCGGATCAATCGTGCAGCAGCATCGATCGCGATTAATTATGATAATCAAGGATTGTCTGATTGGGAATTAGGATTACGTTTGATGGGCATTATCAATACTGTTGGGCAAGATAACCAGGTGAATAGTTAGAAATTAGTTATCGATGTCCAAAAACAAAAAGAGCAAAAAGCACCACAAAAAGGCTAAGAAACGCCAGAAAAAGGGGAAAACAGCTCAGAACCAGCCGCAAGAATTAAGGATCGAATATTTGAATAATTCCCCTGTTGAAACTGAAACCAAAAAAAGTAAAGCCGAACGCCCTCTAGCCTATTTAGTGCATCATATTCCAGGTAGAGTTAGATTTCGGATCGCTCATTTAAAAGATAATCCCGATTATGCCAATCATCTTCAGCAATTTCTCTTAGGGCAACCGAGAATTAATAGGGTGAGAGTAAATCCAGTGGCAGCTTCGATCGTGATTAATTATCGCTATACAGATACGCCCCTGACAGAAATCACCTCTAATCTAAACCAGTTAATTCAACAGGCAGTTATAACTAAGGCAATTGACTCTCAAACAACTCCAGAACCAAATGCTGAATGGGAGAATTGGTCGAGTTTAGCTTTACCGATCTTCACCACGATCATTAGTTGGTTGAGCAATCGCAGCCAATTAATTTGGTTGCGCCCAGTCGCCCTTGCTAGTTTAATCACTGTAACTTTGCCAGTAGTTAAAAAAGCCAGTCGGAGTCTGTGGCGCGATCGCAAAATTAATATTGATTGTTTAGACTTGTTGGCATTGGGCTTAAGTTATAGCCAAGGAAGATTAGCAACTCCCGCCCTAGTAATTACCCTGCATGAATTAGGAGATGTAATTCGCGATCGCACTGCTCGTTCCACCGAAACTCAAACCGCAGATTTATTAGATGCAATTGGACATTTTGCTTGGGTAATTAGAGACGATCAACCCGTCCAAATTAAAAGCGATCTCGTCGAATTAGGGGAGATGGTAATTGTCTATCCTGGAGCGCAAATTCCTGTAGATGGCGAAGTCCTCAAAGGTCTAGCCACGGTTGACCAACACCAACTTACAGGGGAATCAATGCCGATAGTGGCTGATGTAGGAACCAAAGTTTATGCTTCGACTTTGGTGCGTTCTGGGCAAATTTATCTGCGTGCTGACAGAGTAGGAAAAAATACTCGTGCTGCTGCTAGTTTGGAACTTTTGCAAAATGCTCCCGTACACGATACTCGCATGGCAAATTATGCAGCCCAACTAGCAGATAGGTTAATTCTACCTTCTCTACTTCTAGCCAGCGTGGTCTTAGCCATCACTAAAGAACCCGCTAAGGCAGCTTCAATCCTGACTCTTGATTTTGTCACGGGGATTCGCGTTTCTATGCCCACCGCATTTCTTAGCGCATTAAACCATAATACACGACACGGGATCTTAGTACGCAGTGGCAGAACTATCGAACAGTTAGCAGAAGTAGATACGGTGGTCTTTGATAAAACAGGAACTCTAACCCAAGGACAGTTAACCGTAGTCGATATTCAAACCATTCCAGGCAGGATGTCGGCAGAACAGGTGTTAACTTTGGCTGCTGCTGCCGAACAGAGAATTTCTCATCCTGTAGCCGAAGCAATTACTAGTTATGCCAAAAGTCAGAATTTAGAGATTCCCCGTCGCGGAGAATGGAACTATGAAGTTGGTCTGGGTATTAGAGCGATTATCGAGCAGCAAGAAGTTTTAGTTGGTAGCGATCGCTTTCTCCTAAAAGAGGGCATCAGTTTAGAATGCTTGGAGACTCAAGATTTTCCTTTGCATCATATTTGCGATCTCGAACAAAAATCTGCTACCTCAACCTGGCTATCTTTAGTCTATGTTGCCTGTGAGGGCAAATTACAGGGAATAGTACAATATGCCGATCCCCTACGTCGAGAAAGTTATACTTTAATTAAAGCTCTCCAAGCTCATGGACAAGAAATTCATTTATTGACAGGAGATAATCAAAAAAGGGCTAACATGGTAGCAGAGGAACTTAATATTCCTTTATCTCAAGTCCATGCTCAAGCTTTTCCCGAACAAAAAGCAGCAATTGTTCGCGATTTGAAACTAGCTGGTAAAACATTGGCATTTGTCGGTGATGGCTTGAATGATTCTGTGGCTCTGGCTTATGCTGATGTATCCATATCTTTTGCCGACGGTTCGGATATTGCTCGGGAAATAGCTGATGTGGTGCTGATGGATAATGACTTAATCAGCGTAATTGAAGCCTTTAATATCGCCACCGAAACTAAAAAACTAATCGAACAAAATACC
>JBCCDL010000129.1:0-10400 GCA_039030815.1 Cyanobacteria bacterium P01_A01_bin.83
AGTTCAGAATCGGTTGAATCTAGCTCCTGTTCCAATTCAGCAGTCATATCTGGGGGCGACTCTGGAGCATTGGTTGTATTTTCGGTTGACCAAAGATCCTGATTGGCATCTGGCTTAACTTTCATTGGCAATTGATCTGCTTGGTTTTGTGCAGATGATTCGGTTGCCTCAGAGTTAGGGATGTCTGATTCAGGAATGGGGGGGTTGTCAGGAGTCATAAGAATGCCAAGATAAAAGTAAAATACGCCCAGAGAATAAATAATTTAGTTTTTTAACGAGGATAATGTTTTTGTAAACAATTCGCCAGGGTTTTCGCGTCAAAAATAATTGGCAGAAAATGGATGCTGTTAACTTCTTTGAAGTAAAACAAAATCGGAATTGGCGACCAAAAAATTTCCCAGTTGAGCCACTCGCTGTAGGGAAAACTACGAATGATTTTGCCCGAACGCAACACATCAAGCTGCTGGGGAGTAAATTGCAATCTAATCAAAAATGTTTGCAGCGTTAAAAATAAACCCAAGATGGCGATTACCCCGCCTAACCACCAGGAGACAAAAAATAAACTCACAGCAATTAACAACAGAACTACAGGAATTCTGAAGTTGGGGGCAAGTTCGACAACTTGGGTTACATTGTCAGCTTCAACATTAGTAGTCATGGTCAGATCTCAATTGGATGATTTGGTAAAAACTATATCTTTAATTTTGCCACTAGTTAGCTTAGTACTTTGGATATTACTTCTGTGATTTATGATTAGCTATCATTTATCTGTATGTTTCTTATTTTACAATGGCGCTTATTGTAGCTTGACCAGAATTAATATTCTTGGCTCAAATACTTATATCATCCGTAATTAATAGCAAATTATTCCCTAGTTTAAAAACTGACGACCTAAACCTTGGAACATAATCCAAGACAGAAAGAAATTGGTAATAAAGATCAAAATTAAAGCCATGACCACTGCGGTGGTCGTAGATTCACCAACACCTTTTGCTCCTCCTGTGGTAGTCAAGCCCCAATTGCAGCCAATAATGGCAATGATGCCGCCAAAGATAACTGCTTTGATCAAAGCACTAATTAAATCCCAAAGCTGTAAAAATGTGTTGATCGATTCAATGAAGGTGGCTTGGGCAATACCATAAAATAATCCAGCGACAAAAACTCCTCCCACAAGACCCATAACCAAAGAAATTATGGTTAGAATCGGTAACATTGCACAACAGGCAATTAGGCGAGGAATAACTAAATAGTCTATAGGATCGCTCTTTAAAACATAGAGGGCATCAATTTGTTCTGTCACCTTCATTGTGCCAATTTCGGCTGCAAATGCCGAACCAACTCTAGCAGCTAAAACTACAGCAGTTAATACAGGGGCTAATTCGCGGCTGAGAGCCAAAGCCAAAACGCCACCTACTGCCTGTACCGCACCAAAGTTAAGAAATTCCCGCGCCACCTGAATGGTAAATACCATGCCCACAAAGCTAGCAGTTACTAGCGCAATCACGATCGAGTCGGGTCCAACGATCGCCATTTGTTCACCAGTATTTTGACGGTGTATCTTACCTTTTAACAAGTGGATTACAACCTGTCCTGCCAGAAAAAACCCTGCTGATGTACGTTCGAGCCAAATTTGAATGCTATTGTTAGAAGTCTTACTACTCATTAAATTGATCTTGCGACTGAATATTGCCAAAGTACAGTAGAAAGAATACTAAAATAGCATTAATTTCTGAGTAGCTAGAATTCGATTCCTGGCTGTGCTTTAACTCCTTGTTCGCGGAAGGGATGTTTAATTAAAGACATTTCCGTTACCAGATCGGCGATCGCAATTAATTGATCGGGTGCGCCTCTTCCTGTCAAAATAACGTGAGAATCTTCAGGTTTACGAGCCAAGCCTTCAATTACGGTATCAATGTCCAAATATCCCAATTTTAAAGCGATATTGATCTCATCCAGTAGTACCAAACGATATTCAGGATTTACAATATATTCTAGGCTAGTTGACCAGGCGGCAGTTGCTTTTTCAATATCCCGTTCGCGATCTTGAGTCTCCCAAGTAAAACCCTCTCCCATAGCATGAAACTTAAGCTGATCCTCCCATTTCTCTAAAACTGCCTTTTCCGCAGGTTCCCAGGCACCCTTAATGAACTGCACAATTGCCACTTTATATCCGTGTCCCAGCGATCGCATTACCATTCCTAAGGCGGCAGTTGTCTTACCCTTGCCGTTGCCTGTATTAACAATGATTAAGCCCTTTTCTTGATTTTTGGCGGCTAAACGCTCCTTCTGTACCTCCTTGCGCCGCTGCATTTTTTGCTTGTGCTGTTCGTTACTAATTACATTCATGATTACTAATTACTAATGATTTTTGGTGGGCAACATTACTAGTACGACACAACTAAAATAGTAGGTCAACAAAATTTATTTCAGCCCCCTAATTGCTAATGTTGGAAGAACAATAAAAATATCAATAACTAAAAAATATTAATAACAAATTATTGGCGTTTTAAAAATAGCTTATTACCCATCAAATTAATTCATTATTATTCAGATGTTTAAAATATTGAACATTAATATAAATAGATGGGTTATTTGTCTAATAAATGCGATCGCATTATCTTTTGTAATCGCAAGTATCAGCTAATTTATCACTAATTTAATTACGGCTATATCCCAAAATAACTGGGAGCATCCCACTTTTTGATATGTATATTTTTAGTACTTTGTCAAGGGTCTAATCAATCTTGAAAAATACGTCGTTTTAATAGCTGAGTAATTATACTTAGATGCATAAGTGAGATGCTCCCAAATAACTTAACTTAATCTTAGGACAACTAACTCCTTTTTATTTTGGAGAATTTGCATGAAGTATTTGGCACTAATCCTCTGCAAAAATATAACGACGTAGCTCACTAGGATTAGGTTCAGGACTAGATTCAGCAAATTCAACAGCTTCATTTACCGTAGCTAAAACTTTATTATCAATTTCTTTAAGTTCATCTGCTGTCGCCAAACTGTTCTCAATTAAATAGCTAGCAAACTGCTTGATTGGATCTCGTTGACCCCAAAAATCTTTTTCCGCTGGATCTCTTAATTCATCTGGGTCGGCAAGAGAATGACCTCGAAAGCGATAGGTTAAAGCCTCAATTAAGGTTGGGCCTTCCCCTGCACGAGCGCGAGCTACGGCTTCTTTTGCCAAAGTATTGACCGCCAGTACGTCCATTCCATCAACTTCATACCCTGCCATATCAAACACGCTGGCTTTTTTGTAGATTTCAGGCTGAGAAGTAGCGCGATCATGTGCCATGCCGATTGCCCATTTATTATTTTCAACTACATAAATAATTGGCAATTTCCAGAGAGCCGCCATGTTTAAACATTCAAAGAACTGACCATTATTACTGGCTCCATCGCCAAAAAAGCAGACAGTAACCGCATCAGAATCTTGTCCCATTGCCTCTCGGCGATATTTACTGGCAAATGCAGCTCCAGTAGCTACAGGAATACCCTCAGCAACAAAAGCATAGCCACCTAATAGCCCATGTTCAGCAGAAAACATGTGCATCGAGCCACCACGACCTTTACTACAACCTGTTTCTTTACCAAATAATTCTGCCATCACCTCTTTAGCTGGTACCCCTGCACTTAAGGCATGGACATGGTCGCGATAGGTGCTGCAAACATAGTCACCTTTGGTACGCAAAGCTTTGACTATCCCTGAAGAAACCGCCTCTTGCCCATTATAAAGGTGGACAAAGCCAAACATTTTGCCCCGATAATACATTTCGGCGCACTTGTCCTCAAATAGGCGACCCAAGACCATATCTTCATACAAAATGAATCCTTCTGACTGAGTAATCTTGACGGAGCTGGAGTCGAATTTGGGCAAGCTTCTTTCGGCAGACATAGAGCAGTATCTAAAATAGGGCGCAGATAACTATTGAATCATAAAATTCCTAAAGGGGGAATAGTAATACCGTTATTCATTAAGTAGATGGGTTGAATTAACTAGAAAATGGTTAGAGTTATTAGTCGTTAGTCGTTAGTAGAAGACGAGATAGTTACCTCTTACTTGGCTCTGTGTTTATTTTGGTCTTATATTAATTTAGCTACAAACCATTGATGGGGAGACAGATCGATTATCAATGATCACTGTTCAATGATCACTGTTCATTGTTTACTCTTCACCCTTATCAATACGGAATCTTTCCACTGAGGAAAGTAATCCTCTGGCAATACCAACCAGGCTTTGCAACGCACCGCCAACTCGTTGTGATTCTTGAGATGTGGCTTGAGCCGTCAATTCTACCGACTGCATTACCTGAGCTACTGCCCTAGAATTTTCTCTTTGCTCGACAGTATCAGCCGTAATGGAACGTACTAAAGTATCAATGCGATTAGATACTTGAATAATATCTTCCAGGGCAGTTTTTGCCTGTTCTGCTCTTTCTGTTACGTCGATTACCTCCTGGATACCTTCTTCCATGGCAGTCATTACCGACCCTGTTTCACTTTGAATTTGCAGTACAATCTGTTCAATTTCTTTTAGCGATTTCCCCGATCTATCTGCTAACTGTCTAACCTCATCGGCTACTACGGCAAAGCCACGACCTGCTTCCCCTGCTTTTGCTGCCTGAATAGAGGCATTAAGAGCTAGCTGGTTGGTTCTTTCGGCAATTTGCGAAATCAATAGCACAATTTTTGAAATTTCTTGTGATGCTTCGGCTAATCGTTTTACCTTACGTGCAGTTTCCGATACTGTTTCTCTGATTTGAAAAATTCCCGATACAGTACGTTCTACCGCTTTACCACCCTTGAGGGCAGTTACCGAAGATGAACGAGCAACTTCCTCAGCTTCGCGGGCATTATCGGCTACCCTTTCGATAGATTCGGTCATCATCTGTACCGAATTTAAGGTAACAGCCAACTCTTCAGCCATGCGTAAAGCTTCACTTGATTGATTACGAGCAAATAGTTCACTATCAGTAGAACCTTGGTTCACTTGTTCTGCGGCTTCTTTTACCTGACGCACAATTTCTCGCAGACTTTGAATAGTCAAATTAAAGGCATCAGCAACAGCACCTAGTACGTCGGCAGTCACAGTAGCCTGTACCGTCAAATCCCCTCTAGCCGCACCTTCAACGTCATCTAGCAGGCGAATTACCTGTCGCTGGAGATCTTCTTTTGCCTGTTCAGTTTCTTCGGCACGTCTTTGAGCTTCTTGAGTAGTCGTCAAGATTACTCTAGTCATGCGATTAAAGTCAGCGGCTAACTGTCCAAACTCATCTTGAGAATAAACTGTTGCCTTGGCATTAAGATTACCCTGATAAACATCATCAAACTGATTTTGTAAATCTCGGCTAGCTTTAGTCACATGTCGAGCCGTGATACTGCCTAATGCCGCTGCTGTGCCAGCGCTAGACAATCCAGCTACTAAAGCCAGTAAAAGACTGTTTTGAACTCCTTCTACTAAAGTTCGCTGTGGATTTTGGCGAGTAGCCAGATTAGAACTAATTATACCAATTCCTAAGACAGCGATCGCCGATATCAATCCTGTAACTCCAGCAGTGATAAATTGTTTTTTCTGGATTGGAGCATTGATGAAGTTTGCCCAAGTTCCTTGCTTAACCTCTATTTGAGGCTCTTCTTTAACTGTGGTGACAGAAGTTGTAGTATGAGGGTTAATATCGCTAATAGCAATCTCATCTGGTTCAAAGGATTGAGATTCGTCAACTAGATCTGGTGTAACATTTAAACTGGCGCTACTATTATCTTCGGCTACATTGAACAATCCAGTGTCAGGTAATCCTTGTTCAAGTTCTTCTAGATCAAAGAAACTACTATCAATTTCATCAAATTCTAACTCATCTTGATAATTTAAATTTTCTTGTTCAGAAATGTCTATATTATAGTTTTGATCATTTTCCGTAAATAGAGGTTCAGTTAAGACTGTATCAATTTCTAATTCTGAACTATCATCATACTCATGGTCGTGTTCAGTCTGGCTGGTCGTAAAGTCTGACTCTGTATACTCTGGGAAATTACCCTCTTCTTCAGCATCCACCATAAAAGTAGAAGTAGTATGAACGCTTATTGGTTCTGACTCTGGCAAATTGGTTGCTGTTTCAGGTACAAAGTTTGACTCTGATTCAAATTCAGCAAAGGGATCGTCAAATTCCTCCTCCTCCCCTACCGATGCTAGATCTTCAGCATCTTCATATGTTTCAGAAAAAGGACTGTCTAAAGAATCTTCAACGGTTGGCACAAAACTATGATCAAGACCCGAGTCAGAGATTATCTCAATCTCGCTTGCAGTTTGAGAGACTCCCTCATCACCATTGGCAGACAAATGAAACGATGAACCCATGAGGCTATCGGAATCGCCTTTTGGTGCCGTTTGAGGAACAGTACCTAGGTCTGACATTTGGTCAAAACCATCTTCTAGTTCTAGATCATAATTTGACTTAGAACCATAATCGTTATTATCTCTTTCAAGACCCTCCTCATATGCAGCTTCATTAGGAAAGTTAACGCTAATAGAATCTTCAGATTCTAGAACTTGATCATCAAGCACGTCTACAGATTCCAACTCCAGCTCATTTACTTCTAAATCTTCTTGCTGTTGAAGTTGTTCCAATTGTTCAATTCCGCTTCGAGCAAAATCAATCAGGTCTTGCTCATCGCTGAGATCTAGTACAGATTCGTATTGATGTCTTGCTAAATCATAGTTTTGAAATCCATAGCAATAAATATGCCCCCTTAGCAACAAGACATTTGGATCATTGGGAAATTCGTCAGCTAAATGATCGATTATTTCTGCTGCTTGAGCAAAATTACTTTCTAAATAAGCTTTTTCTGCTTGTCCGTATTCCTGTGAATAATTAGTTCCTGATGCCATTTTGCTTCTTGCCAAATTAATCTAAATTTTTGTTGCCTCAGCTACAAGAGATATTTACTCCAAAGCTTCAGTTCTACGATGGCCGTAAGTTTTAATATGAAATATAAGAAAACCAAAATAATAATGATGATGTTTTCTTGAATATTGCTCAATAAGTATAAGTTTTAACTTAAATGCTAATTAATAATATTATGTCTAACTCCTATAACTATGTTGCCCATCGAGCAGATCGTAAAATCTTTGCTGGGTCTAACAAGTTAACGACTAGATCGGGTTCTGATTCGGGTTGCCATTGAGCCTGAACGAAAGGAGCCATGTTATCTGCTGGAGGATGATAAACTTCTAATTTATCAACATCAAGCCAATCCATATCTCCAATGCTGCTAATTGCCAACCCCAAAATTTGCTCTTGATCTTCAATTGCAATCACAGGAATCGTAGGACGGTCAGTTTTTAAAGCTGTACTATCGCCTAAAAACTGACCCAAATCAGCAACCCAAATTACTCTACCCCTCAGATTAATTGTTCCCAATAGTAGAGGAGAAGCGTTAGGAATTGGAGCAATTTGGTCAGGAGTTTGTTGCATGACCTCGGCTATACCTGTAGCAGGAAAAGCACAAGCCTCTCCTGATGCCAAATAAAAACGGAGATGCAACTCACCTTCAGGATTTTCTAATGGCTTAATATCTAAAGAAAGATCTAAGCCACTATCGGTATACAATTCTGGGTCGGTAACCATAATTTTTTGTTGATAAATACTATTTCAGACTGGTAACAATTTTTATCAAAGATGATGGCGATTTAGGCTCGCAGTAGTTGTTTGACAGTGCCAATCAACTCTACTGGCTGAAAAGGTTTTGCGATATAAGCATCTGCACCTTGTTTCATTCCCCAGTAACGATCAAACTCTTCACCTTTGGAAGAACACATTACAACAGGAACGTTTTGAGTTTTGGGGTCTGATTTCAAGCGACGACATAATTCGTAGCCATTCATTCTGGGCATAACAATGTCCATGACCACTATGTCAGGATTTAATGTTTCTAAATGCTCCAAAGCTTCGATTCCGTCACAGGCAACCGTTACCTTAAGACCACTACCTTTAAGGAGATCAGAAATCATTTGTCTTTGGGCCAAACTATCTTCTACGATTAGAACTTTGCTCATAACACGCTATCTATGAAAAGTCACACTTAACTTGAGTCTACTTGGCAAACCATTAATTAAATCAACGCAAGTTAAATCTCTACTTTAGTTCACTTAATTATTAATAAATTAACTTGATTGGTACCCTCTTCGCTTCAGAATATACTCTACTTTTTATTCAATCGCCACGTAATGATCAATATAATCTGAGTTAAATTTATTTTTTGGCTGACTCATCTCATGTCCAGTCAAATTCAGCTTGAGGATAATTTATAACCCTCTCAGTCTTGATAGATCTCATCCACAATAAAATTGGCTGTTTTACAAACTTTGATGCTACTTTATAGTCATCAAGATCAAGATTGTTTTTGTTTTGTTAAAGTAGTCAGGTTTACATTGTGTTTTTTGGTCAAACAGTCTTGAGAAACTCATGGGAACCTTAGTATTTCTAAGTAGGTTAAATTTAATTTTCATTTACCAAAAAATAATTTGTCTTTAGAAAACTAACATTCGTAGATAAACAAACAAGAACTAACCTAAACTAAATCGCTTAATTTGCTACTTACCACACAGAATTTAATTTAATTTAATCTGGTTATTTTAATAAATCGGCAGTAAACTGGAAAAGCTTAATTTTTCTGAGTTGCTGCACAGAAGAAATCTAGAGGAAGGCGCATAGTGCTATATCTGGCAGAAATACAAAAACATAATAAAAGTTTTCTTGGTGGCGTTGAAACTAAGCTTAAGCTCATAGCCTGTCAACGCAACGACCAAAGTTGGAGTTTAGTAACCAATGAATCAATTACTACTGAAGAGGCTAACGATTTTGGAGATGGCGCTTTAGTTGTTTTAAATTTAGGTGTTAACCGTCAGCTACAAGGAAAAATTGAACTGGCATCACAAAAAATCATTGGAGTGCTGAAAAATTTTTCTCGGTTGTTAGAAAAAAACCAAGAGCAAGAACAAGAAATTAATCAATGGAAAGAGTCTTTAGCCATCCAAAGTGAAGAACTAAGCCGACGGCAAATTGAAATGGAAACCCGTCTGGAACAAGTTGAACAGATGGAAGAAGAGTTTAAACAGTTTGAACAACAGCGTTCAGAAATTGAGCTAGCAAAGGCAGAAACGGAAAAAATCAGAGCTGAATTTGAGGCAAAATCGGCTGAGCTTGAAGGAGCTTGGTCGCAATTAAGAGGACAACAACAAAATATTGATGAGCAGTTAAAACAAGCACAAGTTTTAGATGAAGCACAAGTTGCTGAAATTAAACAGCAGTTAAGCACTCTATGCAATTCGATAGATGTTGCTAATTCCCTCAAAGAACAGCTAAATGCTGCTGAACATGCGGCGAAAGAACAGCAACAAACTTTACAGACTTACTGGGACAATTTACAGCAAAACTCTCAAGATATTATAGTAAAAAGACAAGAACTAGAAAATATCACCAAAGAAATATCACAGAAAAAAACGCAAATTGATGCTCTACACAATTCGATTGTTGAGACACAACAGCAGTTGGTAATTGAGCGCAGGTCTTTGGATGTTAAACAAGAATTGACGCAGTTTCTTAATCTTCAATCTGAATCTCAAGATAAAATGCTGGAAATATTGGCGGGTTCAGAGCTAGAAGTAGACGGTGTTTCCAAGACTGATATCAACGAATTAGAAAACATGCCCTTACCTAGTTTAGAGTCCACAGTAGAAACACTGAAAAAAGACTTAGAAAAAGTAGCTCGATTTGTGAGTGATCAGGAAGAAGAACTAGATTGGCAGTGTAAGGCGGTTGAAGAGCTAGAGGCAAAAATTGCCAAAGTAAATGATTTTGAACGCTTAACTTTAGAACAAGAGTTAGCTGATGAAAAAGAAGCTAAAAAAATGTTAGATCAAACTTTAGTTGGTCAACGTCGCTCCCTTAAGGAAAGGCATCAAGTATTACTAGAACATTCCAGAGTTCTGAAACGTCGCCAAGGAATAGTTGACTTTGATTTTGAGTCAGAGATCCAAGATATTGATTTAACTCCGATTAAGGAAGGTTTAGAGCAACAACAGCAAAAGCTGATCGATCAACGGCAAGAATTGGCGGAGGAAGTAGCTCAAATAGAGTCAAGTATTCAAGCTTTGGAAGCCAAATTGCAGGAGCAACAGACCCACAAAAGCCAATTTGAATCCCAAATAAATCAACAGCAGGATAATTGGCAAAATCTAAATCTTGGGGTTGTGCAAATACAGTCTCAAATTGACTTTTATCAGGAGCAGTTACAACCAATACAGGATAATTTAGATACAATCAATCATCAAATTAGTGAGATGAGACAGTCAATGCTGGCTCATGATGAAAATAATCCTAGTGATGCTC
>JBCCDL010000130.1:0-10385 GCA_039030815.1 Cyanobacteria bacterium P01_A01_bin.83
AATTAGCAAAACCTGGGTAGACGGATTCATACCTGGGGTTTGGTAGGAAGGAATTTAACCTTCATAATATAAAGAGTTATGAGAATAATCTCATAAGGTTGACGGTAATTGTATTACCTTTGACCTTAACAGGTCGCACTGCTTCATAATGCAAAACATATCACCTATGAGTGCTTCGTTTCAAGACCCTGGCGGGCTATCCCTCCCCGCCCTCAAAGGGCGAGGCTTCTCGCCCGTTTCGGTGAATAACAAAGATGAATATGAATTAATTTCGCCTTTTTGTTAGTTCTTACCAACATTTAAAGGTTTTACTTGACAAATATGATACTCAGCTCGATAGCCTGATACTTTCAATTTAGCATCAGGATTGACTAGACAGCCAAAAGAATCCAGATTACGACCATTTGAGATAGTAGATGCCAAAAAATTGACCAGCCAGAGGTCGAAAGGACGAGGCGATCGCTCTACAAAGCGATGGAGGTTGTCAGTGACAGCAGAATTATTTTCTAGCAGTAAAAATTGAGGAGAATAGATAGATTTGTTACTATCTCGATTATGGCGATACTGCTTGTGCCATTCCCAAGCTAAAGCAATTGTTTCTACTGCCTGTCCGTGAGTTCGATAAACAGTAGCAATAACTAGCGGAATCTCTTGATTCATTTGCGAGATCTCTGGTACGAATAAATCGGGGCGATCGCTTTTTTGAAAACCGTAATTGTTGACTATTACCAATCCCCCTATGCAACCTAAGACTAAAATAGCTACCACAGAGATTTGGCGTTGCAATTGCTTTCGGGATAGCTGCCACTGGCGCTGAAGAATTCCCGCCCCCAAAATTAAGACGAGAGGGAAGTAGAAAAATTGAAAGCGCGCAGCCAGAGTTATATCTCGACCAACAAAATAAGCCAAAATGAGATTGAGAGCTAATGAGATAACTAAAAATCTTGTAATAGCTATTTCGATGGGATTTGAAGCAATTTTGGGGAGATACTGCCAGCCAGCTTTTACTAACCAAAACAAACTAGGTAATAGCACAATTAAAGAGATCACGCTGATCCAGCTAGATACTCCCTCAATTGGCGGTAAGACAAACATCGTTATCAACCAAGCCAACAATCTGACTATGGGAGATAATAGTTCTACACCCAAATCAAAGTCTTGGTGAGTCCAATTTGTCAAACGATCGTGGGGAAAATACTGCCACCTATAGATCCAGATAGAACAACCTGCCAGAGTTCCCAACATAGCAACGCCTATCCTACGCCAGGCTGGGTCAAATAATAACTTAATTTGATTGGAGTCGTTTTTTAGGTTTTGCAACCATAAAGTTAATAAGACTAATGCTTGAGCCAGTAAATTTAAACCGAAGAAGTAGTGAGTAGCCATTCCTAAGCTATTGACCAAAATCCAAAGCAGCATCAGCGATCGCTTAGGAACCTTGTGTTGAGCCAAATGACGCAACGAAACGATCCAGCAGGCTAATGACGCAATAACCCACAATATTGCTAAAGTATAGTGGCGAGCTTCCTGCGCCAAATACATGCCATAGGGGGAAACTGCCATCAAAGCTGCGGCAATCTGTGCAGCCAGGACAGATTCAAAAACTAACCAGCCAAGACCAAACATTGCGGGTATACTAAGAACCCCTAAAATCGCGCTCAGAGATCTAGCTTGCCAAATCGAGACCAAAGCACCATCGCTAGCAAAAAGTTGGAGCCACCAATGAGAAAGAACAAAATATAACGGGGGATGAGTACTTTCAGCCATCAAATTAGCGATCACATCTCCAACATTGCGAGAATTTTCAATTCTGATTAATTCAAATAAAGTCGGTGAATCAATAACCGTGTTGAGGGGGATGTTGTGAAAACTATGACCCAAACTAAAGACAATGGTTGACCATTCATCAGACCAAACTGTTTTAGCTTCAAGATTATAAAAACGCAAAACTGAACCAGCTATGATCCACATCAGTAAGCAGAAAAAACTCATTACTGTCTTTTCTTTTTGGAATCGATTATGGCTAGGGGAAATCGGCTTTTGAAGGATCTGCTTCATTCTGGGATTTTTTTATTAAATATTCTACTCTACTAAAACTCCTTGAGATATTTTTTTGGAGTTCTTCTGGTACACTTTACAAACTTTCTTGCCGAATGACTCTGGTTCGATAGTTGATGCTAAATCATCAAAATTAATATTCATTAATGTTGCGCTTGTTACTTGTATATGATGCTAAATATCGGTTTCCTTTTTGTCCAAAGCAGTGCCGCATAACCTACAATACAAGGCATCAGCCTCATGACGAGACAAATCGCAGCTAGGGCATTTTTGCTTAACCAAACTAGCCGTTTTAACCACCTGCCCAATTAATTCGCTTAACTGCCAAGGAATAAATAAGACACCTGTAAATATCATTAAGACTGTCATCATTCTTCCCGCTTGAGACAAGGGCGTAACGTCTCCATAGCCCACAGTCGTCATGGTAACTACAACAAAATAAAAAGCATCAAAAAAGTTTTTCAGGCGATCGCTATTAACTTGATGTTCTACCTGATAAATTAGCCCCGCATAGACAAAAATCAGGGTAAATAGAGTTAAGAAGATGCGGACAAAAACTACGCTATCTTCGGTTGCTATAGGTAATAAACGTTTTTCAATCTTCCAAAATCGGACAATCCTTAAAATTCTAAACCAACGGAATACCCTGAAAAAACTGATATCTACCCAACCTCCAAGTAAAGGTAAAATAGAAATTAAATCGATTAAACCATAAAAACTAAAAAAGAACTGGCGAGGTTTTTCTGCTGACCACAAGCGGAGGATATATTCAACGGTGAAAGTAATTAAAATAATTAAATCAATCGCACTTAAAATAGTCTGTAGTTGATGACTAATGGTATAAGTCTGAGCTACAAATATTCCTGAAGATAATAAAATTAAGCCTAAAATAGTTAAATCTAACCATAAACCTAAAGTAGTTTCCGTATTCTTAAAATAAAAAGCTACTTTTTGCCGCAACGACAATTGTTTATTATCTATTCCTTCTGTTATGTTTAAGTTTTGCTGTGACACAGGAGAATTAAGAGTGTATTTGTAAAGTAAACATTAAACCGTAAAGCATGTTGAGTAACGAGTAATGAGTAACGAGTAAAAATCAGATCCTGCTGTTTGACGAAGTGAACGCAGGCTCCGCCTTAAAAAGGCGGAGTAACGTTTACTGGCTCGATCTACGATTCAGAAACTATTGTTTTTTAAGTAGACGGGGTTTAATCCTTCACTTTAATCTTTTATTTATAAACAGTCTCTAAGAGCATATTTATGAATTATAGAAAAATATTAGAATAATTCTAACCATTAAAACTATCACTACTAGCGTAAGCTGCTTTAGCGATCGCTTTTTTACTAACTGACATATGCGCAGTACGTAACAAAAACTAGTGTTTCGGGTCGTTAGTTGTTAGTCGTTAGTGGAGTCCCTACTATATGAGTCACAAAGCGCCTTTGTTACTTCCTACCAATCATAAATTAACGAGTGCGTAACATCAGTTACTAAGATTCTGTATTTTCCGCAATCCAATTGAGATAGGAAGAATCACCAGCCACAATAGGTAAAGCAATAATTTCTGGGACATCATAGCTATGCAGAGTTTTAATTCTTTGAGCTAATCGTTCAAAAAGATTAAAGCGAGTTTTAATTAACAATTGCCATTCTCGGTCTTGATTAATTTTTCCTTGCCAGGTATAGAAAGAATTAATCGGAGTAATGCTAACGCAGGCTGCTAATTTTTCTGCCAATAAAGTTTTAGCTATTGTTGCCCCTTCTTCTTCAGCGCCCACTGTAACCATGATTAAGCAGTAAGTATAATTATCTTTGGTCATTATTAACTATGAAAACAACTATTCACGAAACGCCTATGAGTCGAGAGAAAGCATTAAAAGCATTAGAAGATGCTAGCACTAGGGGTAAAGTAGTTCTGCAAGTTTTTGAAAGTTGACACTGCGGTTGCTATCGAGTCTACTCTGATTAAGGATTAACAAACAACAATCGCAATCCTAAAAATGATTAGGAATTACTAAGCCATTGATTGAGGTCATCAGGAGATTGAAAATCAAATAAATCCTCACTTAAAGAATTTAATTGACTCGGTTCTAAAGCTTTTATTTGTTCGGCAATCTTATTATCGAGAGTTTCGAATTTACGGTTTAGTTGTCGTAGGATGGTGTTGCTTTACCCCTTGGTAATGCCTTTTTATTCCCAGCTAGTAGTAATTTGCATAATTTGTTCCTGTTCTTCCAGTTTCATTGTACTTAATTGATCGAGGAAGCCACAGAGCCTATCGGCTCAAAGTCGCTTTACGACGCTGGGGCGTTAGCCCCGTTCGCCGAAGGGCGCAAGGGCAACACATGCGGCTAAAGCCTTTGTCGCTGTTGGGATTGAAAGATTAGTTCTTCTTGTTGACTGAGGTTAAGGTAAGTATCGACGAAACCTTAAATAAGGTACATCTTAGCAGGGTTGAGCTTGAGAGTGACCATCAAGCGGAGACATTCAGCCTTAACTTGAGGGCGATCGCTTTCATTGATTTTCATCTTAGCCATTAAAGCTGCTGCTACAGGATTTTGCTGTTGGAGAAAGTGCAGAGCCTAACGGCTCAAGTCGCGTCAAGCGACGCTCTGCGCGAACGCGCTGCCCAATTAAGACGATTAAGTGGAACAATCTCGTAGTCAAAATTCAAATTACACCATTGATTATGAATACCAAACCTTTCCCTTTTACTATGTACTATATCCGTCTACCCCTGTAGATTGAAAGCGTGATTCGGTGGAGATGATGATTGACTGTAGTTTAGACTAACGAAGAGGAAGAGCAAAAAAGCGATGCGACCCACAGCCCCTATCGGGGCAAAGTCATGCAAAGCATGACGATGGCGCAACGCGCCGTTCGGCGTAAGACGCAAGGGAACGCGCATCAAGACAACACGATAAGAAATTTAAAGTCAATGACCAAACCACATGGTGGTCAGCAGACGAAACAGTAGAAATAGAAGACCCCAAATTAGGCAAATTCAAAGTTAGCAGATGGGACAATCTACATTTTTGCTCTTCGGCATCTTACGATATGAGTTTAATTCAAGTGCAAAGACTTGATGACAAAGGCTATGCCAAAAAGCGTCGTCCTTTGTGGCTGGTTTGGATTGGGGAAAAATTTCTAGAATTGAAAGAGATCTCGACTCAATACGCTCGTCGTACATGTGGCGGTTGCGGTCGGGTCGCAAGTCGTAGACTAAGCAAGTCCGAACAAAGGCGCGTTGCCACGCCGCATGTACTCACTATAGCGGTGTTCAGGTTTATTAAGTACACTTATTTTGCTTGTTCATTGAGATTGGAACTTATAACTGTACTTAGCTTGTTTGCACACCGCTGTATGCGTCTTTGTAGAGTTGACCACTGGTGAGTCAGTGCGGTCTTGGGGGTTTCCCCCATGAGCAACTGACGAACCCTTTAGGGTATCGTTTTGCAAAACAAAGATTACACTGGACTTTACCTAATTTAAGTACAGCAAAACAATGTGAGCGATGGAGTGATTTAATGAGGACACGGGTGCTGAATTTAGTTCAGCACCGTGAGCTGTCCGTGCCTTTGTGGAAGAGTAGCTCAGTCAATTTTGCCACTTTTAATCGAGATTGGAACTCCTGCTAGTTCACCCAAAACCCGTGAAAAATCTCCAGGTTGGGTAAAAGGTCAGAAAAGAAGGCGTAAAAAAAGATATCCAATAGCCAAAAAGAGTTATTCTCCTAGCAAAAAATCGAAAAAAGAAGTAGCTTAAACTTTATTTTCTCAATTTAGTTTCGTAATTCAGCTATTTTTAACTGGCTGAATTGTTTTCTGATGATTTTTTTTAGTCTAAACCACAGGTCTGATACATTCGGTTATAGTCAGCGATAAACTCATTTAGTTTGTCACGGCTGTGGCTGCGACTGCTAGAATCGGTTTGAATATTAAAATCGGGGTCGCCAATCAAGCCATTAGCATCTTCGTCAGCTTCGTTATCTCTGGGGGGAAAAATTGCCGCGACCCTCATATTGTGTAAGCCTTGACGTTGTTTGCGCTTAAAGGTTTCGTAATAGGTAATTAGGTTTTCTACATTACTGACACAGAATATGGCAGAGAATTTTTTGTTTTTAGTTTTGCGATCGTGGTTATTAATAATCCAATCGACAATTAACGAGATGCGATCGGGGTTGGCATAGAATTCGCGGTCTAATTTTGGTTCGGCAATTAAACTACCGTCTGGACGTTTGATTTTGCCCCAATACTCCACGGAAAACTTAAGCACATTTTCATCGGCGATCGCATTGGTAATTACGTATCTATGCAGACATTTTTTAAATAAGTCTTTGGTGGTGCGTTTGCCATGCTCGTTACTCACCGCATTCTCCGCTAAGATGGGAGTCCCCGTAAAGCCAAACATTTGGGCGTGGGGAAAGAAATTAACGATTTTTTTGTGGGTTTCCCCAAATTGAGAACGGTGACATTCATCAAAGATAAAGACAATCCGTTTATCTCTCATTACCTCCATCGCGGTTTAATTCCATCCTATCCCACAGACGCTTGGCGCGATCAAAGACATTCCCTTGATCGAGGTGGTTGAGAATGCTATTAAATTCTAGATCGCTAAAATGGGTTTTGTTATGTTTTTCTAGCTGGGTTTTTAGGTTAACTTTAAGTAATTTGAAACTAAAATTTCTTTGATTAATTATAAGAGTTTAGTTTTCTCGATTATGGCGATCGCTACTGCTCAGTTTTAAGACTAGAAACCTGAATTTCTTCGATTCGAGTAAGCTGTAGATCGTTGCTTAATAAAGTTGCTCCATGTTGCCAGGCTGTTGCTGCGATAATGGCATCTGGTGTCTTTAAATTATATTTTCGGCGAAGCAAAATAGTTTTTTGAGCGATTTCTGCTGTCAAAGTTAGTCGCTCTAATAGTTTGAGGCTTTCTTTGATTGCGTTTTCTTCGTCTTTTGTTAATCGAGAAAAAGAAAGTAACTCTATTTCAGTAATTACTGAGTAGCCTAGTTTTCCGTTGGGAATTGGTTCGGCAAGTTTGCTATTAAACAACAAAATCAAAATATTGGTATCAATCAGATAGTCTAGTTTAATCCCATTCCCTTCTGATTTCTTGTTGCCAAGCTACAGCATCTATATCTTTGAATGCTCTAATTTTTCCGGCTAATTGGTTGAAATTGTGCTTTGCAGGGTTACTATCTACTGATGTTTGCGGATTTATCACAATAACTACTTGATATTGTCCCGCTTCTATATCTTCTGGTAACTGAACGTTTAGCTGACGATCTCTGCTGATATTAACTTGGGCTTGAATAGTTCGCATTAGTATGGGTTGAAAGTATTTATTTGATTCTAACTGCGATCGCTATTTTTGGGGTCAGGAGTCAGTGTTTTTGTTGTTACGCTTCCGATTAAACAAACATCTTTTGTAATAGCGGTAGACTGTCCCAGCCACAAGCCAGTACCACCCAAACCGAATACAAAGCCTAAAACATAACCGCCAGCCAATCCCACAACCCAGAAAGCGGGAACACTCAATAACACTGGTACTCTGGTATCTTGAAGTCCTTGTAGCGCACTGTAAGTAATTTTCTGCACTGCGTCTAACACTTGTGAAATCGTTGCTACTGTCAGCATGGGTAAAGCTAAAGCAATTACTTGAGAATTAGCAGGATCGTCGAGGTTGAGATAAACGCCCACAATTTCATGCGGGAATAGTAACATGGCGGTCGCAACTAACAATGTCCAAGCCAATCCCATGCCAATACTTAAATAACCCGAACGCTTGATTCCTGTTAAATCCTTTTGTCCAAGCCACTGTCCGACTCTGACGGTTGTAGCGTAAGACATCCCCAAAGATATCATAAAGATTACCATTACGGTTTGGAACACGATTTGGTGTGCTGCTAAAACTTCTGTTCCCAACGCACCCATCAAATAGGTAACGACAGTAAACAAACCTAATTCCAGAGCAATAAAGATACCAATCGGTACGCCAGTTTTACATAACTGCCAAGCAATAGCAGGTTTAAATTTGTGTAGCTGCTCGAAGATTCGATAAGTTTTTAGCTGGGGATGTTTGAGCAGATAAACTACCAAAGCAATAAACATACCCCAAAGAGCTAAGGTGCTAGAGATACTCAAACCAGCTAACTCCATACGGGGAAAGCCAAATTTACCAAAGCCGAGAATGTAGTTACCGATGACGTTAAAAACTGTGCCAATAACAACGATATACATAATCGGACGAGCATGGGATAAACCCGATACCACACCCCGCAGCATGGCAAAACCCAAGGCAGGGAAGAAACCCCAGAGAATAATACTAAATAGCTATCGGCTAGAGTAACGGTGGTGGGATCTTTTCCCAGAGATAGCATGATTGAATCGAAATGTGCGATCGCCATCATCATCGGAATCGACAGCAATAATACCAACCAAAACCCCTGACGCGATAACCTTTCAAGTCGGCTTTTCTTGCCCCCGCCAAAAGCTTCAGCAACCCTTCAACGGGTCACACAAAGGCGATTCGGTTAGCCTCATGTGCCGCAACGGACTGGCTTCGTAACGCGCTGCCTCGCAAAATGAAGGAAGGATGTTTTCACACTCTCTTGTTTTTTGCCAGACTAAAACTTCACCATCTTCTGGATCGACTTTACTTCCTACTTTGCTAAAATCATTTTTTTCTAACACTCTTTGAGAAGAGATATTTAAAGAATCGGTATAGGCAATGATTGCTTTAATTTCAGCAACTGAAAAAGCTTCTTCCAGCAAAAGTTTTACAGCCTGGGTTGCAAATCCTCGTTTTTGCTGTGAAGGAATAATTCCGTAGCCAATTTCAACTTTGCCATCCACTGTCGGGAGATTTTTAAAGCTACACATTCCCACAATTAGCTTATCGACTACAATTAGCCTGGGAGATCGCCAGAAACAATTCATTGGCTCTTGGCTCAACTGTTCGATGGCGAGTTCGAGTAAAAATTTCGGTACGATTGCTTCTTGAGGCACTTTAAATTTATCAAGTTTGATAACATTGTCAGCGTTTAGTAAAGCCGTTAATTGTTGAAGTGTTGCTTGTTGAAGAATCACCATAAAGTATCAAGTTTGAAAAAGAACTTAAAGCGATCGCACTTTACAATATATTTATATCTTTGCCATCGGGGGTCACTATGAGCAGTTTTGAATTTTTGAATTTCTACCTAGCTTTTCTTCCCAGTGGGAATAAACAGAACCGAACCAACTACAAACAAAATGCTGGCAACAAGATGAATCAAGGCATGAACTGAAATACCTTCCCTCAGTTCGATAAATCCATCCACTAGAAACATTAACGAACCAACCAAAAATAACCAACTAACAAAAGCTTCGCGGTCTAATGAAGTTGTGCTTTCTGACTCAGGAGCGATCGTATTTAATCGTTCGGGGTGAATGACCGTAACAAATTTTCTTTGTTCTTGAGCTTTAGTAGCAATACTTTTTCCTGATGACATTTCGCACCTCACGTTTATCAATCTATCTTTAGGGTTATTAACTATTAACGATCAAATCGTTACAATTACACGATAGGTAACGAAATACTTTTGAGCTTTCAGAATATTGCTTTGCTTACAAAATATTGCTGCGAGATTTTCTCGACTTTATCCAATCAAGCAGCATAAATAGTAAGATTTCTCAAACGGTTGAATAGAGGACGAGAGACTTTTATCATGTCAGTAGATTTAGATGAGATGGAAAAAGTGCGCTTCTCAGAGAAATCGATGTACTAGAGCCAAGGCATCAGAAAAAGTTGGTAGGGGTTTTAAGTACCAACTTTTTTGTCTTGTTGTCAAGCGTAAAACTGGCTTGCAAATGATGAGCTAAAAGAGTAACTAGAGAAAATAGACCTACTAGTCAACCAATTTAATTTTGATAGGTTGAGATTAGGTGTGGGGGTTTAGGGAGATAGGGGTGTAGGGAAGCATTTGGCTGTCAAAACTTTGTTGGTCTAGTACTACTCACTTTTCTCTCAAAATGGATAAAGTCGAGTAAAGAGATGAGCTTAAAACATTGAACATTAACTCTTTGTCATAGGGGATTTGACCACCTAAAATCGGATGATAAATGGTAAATGACAAATGTTAAAACCCATCTCTAACAGTGACACGCACATCAATTAACGCCACCTAGGATTGTGGCGAACCAAACTCATAAACTCCTGACGGGTTTTGGCATCATCGGCAAACACACCTCTAACTGCACTGGTGGAAGTCCAAGAACCAGGTTTTTGTACTCCTCGCATTACCATACACATATGGCTAGCTTCTACTACTACCGCTACTCCT
>JBCCDL010000131.1:0-10376 GCA_039030815.1 Cyanobacteria bacterium P01_A01_bin.83
ATAAATAGAGATATGATCGCGCATACCAAGATGAAAAAATTAAAACAACTTCTAACACTTATTACTTATTACTTATTACTTATTACTCATTACTTAAAAGCGATTGACCCTAAACACACACCCTTAACTTGTCACCAATGCCTATTACCTATTACCTATTACCTAACCTCAGCTTTAATTTAAGTATTCAACCGAACTTGATATTACTCTGTATCTTGCCATCCTTCCCTTTGCGTCTTGGCGCGGAATAATTCCCACAAAAAACCCCGCCTGGTAACTAATACCAAACGGGATTGACAACTTTAAAGCTTATTACCTACTGTGCTTCTCACACTAGTAGGATATAACAATCAAATTCAAAAAGCTAACAGCCCGAAGCTAAATTATGACTTAGCTTCCTGACGCTCTTTAGCCTCAGCAATAACCTCATCAGCAACATTCTTAGGACAGGGTGCATAATTATTAAATTCCATGGAGAATTGACCACGTCCTGAAGTCATAGTACGCAGATCGCCAATGTAACCAAACATTTCACTCAAAGGCACATCTGCTTTAATGCGAACACCCATAGGAGTCGAATTTTGTGACTTGATCATGCCGCGACGACGGTTAAGATCACCAATTACATCACCCATATGATCGTCAGGAGTAAATACATCCACGTTCATAATTGGCTCAAGAATTTGAGGTCCAGCTTTAGGTAGAGTTTGACGGTATCCAGACTTAGCAGCGATTTCAAAAGCGATCGCACTAGAGTCTACAGGGTGGAAAGAACCATCTTTAAGGGTGACTTTTAAATCCACACAGGGGAATCCAGCTAACACACCTTTTTCAATACTGTTAGCAAATCCTTTCTCTACCGCAGGCCAGAATTCACGAGGAACATTACCACCAGTAACTTTAGACTCAAACTCAAAGCCAGAACCAGGTTCACCAGGCTCGATAGTGTAGTCAATTTTACCAAACTGACCAGAACCACCAGACTGCTTTTTGTGAGTGTAGCTGTCTTCAACGACCTTGGTGATCGATTCACGATAGGCTACTTGAGGTTTACCTACTTCTACTTCAACGCCATGAGTACGCTTAAGGATATCCACCTTAATATCTAGGTGAAGTTCGCCCATACCCTTGATGATGGTTTCGCCACTGTCATAGTCAGTTTCAACGTAGAAAGAAGGATCTTCCTGTACCATTTTACTAAGGGCAGTACCCATTTTTTCCGATGCACCTTTGTTTTTAGGCGTTACGGCGATCGAAATTACGGGGTCAGGGAAGACCATTGGCTCTAGGGTAGCAGGGTTTTTCGGATCGCAAAGAGTGTGTCCTGTTTGGATGTTTTTCAAGCCAACGATCGCAATAATATCTCCTGCTTGTGCCGTGTCAATTTCTTCACGGGAGTCAGCATGCATTTCTACCATCCGTCCCACACGCTCAGTTTTACCTGTAGCAGTATCAAGAACAGATTCACCCTTGTTTAAAGTACCAGAATAAATCCGCGTAAAGGTCAACGCACCGTAACGGTCATCCATGATTTTGAATGCCAAAGCACGTAGAGGTCTTTCAGGATCGACAACGGCATATTCACCTGTTTCATGACCGTCTAAGTCAACTTCAGGCTGAGGTCTAACTTCTGTGGGGTTGGGTAGATAATCTACTACCGCATCCAATACCAACTGCACACCTTTGTTTTTAAAGGAAGAACCGCAGTAAGTAGGGAAGAAAGCTAGTTCACGAGTACCTTTACGGATACAGGCTTTAATCTCATCAATAGAAAGTTCTTCACCTTCAAGATATTTTTCCATTAAATCATCGTCTTGCTCGATCGCAGTTTCAATTAACTGTTCACGATACATTGCTACATCGTCAGCCATGTCCGCAGGAACATCTTGAATTTCGTAGTTTTCTGGTAAGCCAGAATCATCCCAAACCCAAGCTTTCTCAGTTAGTAGATCGACTACACCGACAAAATCATTTTCGACTCCAATAGGCAATACCATCACCAGAGGAGTTGCCGCCAAAATTTCTTTAACCTGCTTACAGACGCTATAAAAGTCAGCACCAGTACGGTCTAGCTTATTGACGTAAATAATTCGCGCTACTTTAGAATCGTTAGCATAACGCCAGTTTGTTTCCGACTGAGGCTCCACCCCACCCGAACCACAGAACACACCAACACCACCATCAAGCACTTTGAGGGAACGGTAAACTTCAATCGTGAAATCTACGTGACCAGGAGTATCAATGATGTTTAACTGGTGGTCTTTCCAGTAACAGCTTGTTGCTGCCGACTGAATTGTAATACCACGTTCTTTTTCCTGATCCATGAAGTCAGTTGTTGCTTCGCCATCATGTACCTCACCGATTTTGTGGCTTTTGCCAGTTAACTTGAGAATTCTTTCAGTGGTAGTGGTTTTCCCAGCATCCACGTGGGCGAAGATGCCTATGTTCCGATATCGAGTAAGGTCTTTCATTTTTATCTATATTCTTGGTGATTACAAACCTCACGTTTGCTTTGCTTACCAATGGTTAGTGTACTCTCCTACTTAATTTATAGGGTAGTGTCTAACACTCTTAGGTAATCATGGTTTAAGTGCTGTTAAATGAGGTCATGGATTGTTGCCGATCAAACCTTTGGGGGTTTAAATTTCAACCGTTTGTGAAACATTATGCAGCCAATCTAATTTCTGATGGCAACGATGCCTATTATAAAACTAATTGTTAAATAATGATAAGACATATTACTTCCTTGGTATACCTAGCTACCACTTCCTCAGCAAGGTAATTACCGAACCTAGGGCACGACGAGCGCGTACATGTGGACAAGTCCTTTGTCTTGCGACATGCGGCAAACTATGCGCCTTTGTTACGCCGAACGGCGCTTTAGCGCCATCTTCAGCTGAGTCTACGACTTGCTTCGCAACCGCTGACTAGTAATGCGATAGCCTCTATGGTTCGCTCGTCAGATTTACTTTAACAATCTATGTTCCCGAAATTAGAGGAATCCCTGCCTCAAAAAGTCGGGGATTCTCTGACAAATATTCTGTCAGCGCCGATTGAGAAATTATCCAGCCATCAATACTAACTGAGGAGATCACAGATCATCTACTCAAAAAGATTTGTTGCCAAGAGAAGGAAAAGACTGATTGTTATTGACGGTTTAATTTTAGATATTCATTGTCCCTTACATCTGAAGAGAGAGGCGATTTCTAACAATTAATAGTATAGCTCGTACGCTTGTAATTGAGAAATTTTGGCTACCTAAACACATCGCTCTTCTGGCAAGCGATCGCCAAAATCAAACTAAAACATCAATCACTTACTTAATATGTTTTCTGGGAAAATCAATATTTTTAAATATGGTTTCTCGTGTGACATCTAATGATAAAGGGAGGCTGAGGTGGTTTTTCAGATTTTAGATCTACATCAAAGCACAAAAACTGAAATTGTTCATAGGTCGTTGCTGAAGATCTACATAAAAATACACGGTTTAATCTGACGGAATTTATACCAGGTTGTTAAAGGTTTAATCTACTCATAGGTCACTCGGTAAAACATGAAATGCGATCGAATCATCACCTTCTTCACTATAAGCGGGTAAAGCATCAAGAACATTATCTTTTTCTGATGCCGAGGGAGTAAAAAAGTGAGTTCCTGTTTCACTATTATAAAGTCGATAAAGAGGTATCGTATCCTCTTGTGGCTCATCATAAGCATAATATGCCACACCTTCGAGGTTGTAGTCCGCCAAATTATCTACAATATTGTTTTTTTCTGTTTCGGAAATAGTATATAGATGCGCTCCTGTAAAGCTATTAAAGAAACGGTATACAGGTTTAGCTCCAGTAAGAGGATCGCCATCATCATCTTCAGCCAGGGCAGCAAAAGATTCACCTTCATATTGATATGTAAGTTCACCATCTTCTATCTGGTCTTGAACTGTATCTTTCTCTTCTTCTGAAGATGTATAAAAATGAAAGCCTTTCTCATTTTCAAAGAAGCGAAAAACACTCAAGATGTCATTATTGCTGTCTGTATCATCATCGCTATCGATTTGATCCAAATCATTTAAGTCATCATCGATTTGATCACCGATTTGATCCAAATCATCTAAATCATCATCAATTTGATCTAGATCATCTAAATCATCCCTTCCTATTGCATCACCACCGTCACCGCCAATAGAAGTTTCACCCTCTTCTGCTGTTGCATCACCACCAGCACCTGCTGTCCCTCCATTAGTTGCATCACCGCCATCACCTCCTAAGGCGGTGCTATCTTCAGTGGCTGTTAATACATCATTATCTAATAAATCCATAAATTTTCTCTATCTAATTATTCAATGTTTTTTATCAGATACTATTCCAGTATCTTCATTGGTCATAAAGTTGAATTATTAGTCATAACACTAACACTAACATAAGGATAAAAGTAAGATATAAATTAAAAGTTATTAGCTTAATATCTTGAGACAAAACACGTGTATCACCAACTTTATTTTGAAAATTAGTATTGCAATACTAGGTCAATTGAGTACAAAATCATTATTAAAAAAGTTACTGTAGTAACTATATAAATATTTTGATTTGTTCAACAATAGTTAGTGAGCTGAAAAAAGCTCAACCAACGAAAATCCAAATAAATTGAAATTAAACTCATAAGCAACCAAACAAAAAAAGATTCCTTGTTTCTTGGCATGTAATTTGGCAAGTCATCAAAACTATCAAACGCTAAATGCTGATTGACTGACAAAACATTTAAGAAACATCGTAAGAATAGGTCAGAACTTTAAATTCCAACTGATATATTCGTCGTTCGTGTTGAACTCGTGATGCCATTGCAGGATCGGGGTCTTGATTGCTAGAAAAAGTCACACAATGAAGCAACTTCCAGCCGTTTAAAAGCGCAGCTTGAACCCAATCCCAGCCAATCCGAAAATAACTGTTTCCTCTAAACCAGTGGGTATCAACCCATCTTCGTTTTCCAGCACGAACTACCTCGACACCTTGGGCGCTAACGTAAAGAGTAGCGATGGCTAAGATAAACCACAAGCGGGACAAGGCACAAACGTCACGAATCATTGAACGTTGAACATTCCATCCTCCAGACTGATCGTCGAGAAAATTTTCCTCAATATCAAAACGTAACCCATATTCAGCAAAAGATCGAAATGGGTTGGGCTTTGGATAACCACTGATAAGTACAGGACAAAAATTTCGCGACTGGGCACCTCGAAAAATTGAGCAAGTTGATCGCCACATGAGATCATAGGACTCCTGCCTCCGAAGGCAAGAGGCAGAAGCAGAGGTTAAAGTAATGTTGTCATAGCGATCTATTTGAGTGGGAATAATTAGACCATCGGCATTGAATATAGTTGGAGTAACATTGAGATTTATATATCCTAGCCAAGAGCGATGCCTACGGCTAGCTGAGTCCTACGGACTTGCTTAGTCTGACGACTTGCTCCGCAAACGCAACCGCAATCGCAAAACTAAAATTAAAACCTTAATACTTATTAAGCAACAATCATGCTACCTTTGCCAGGTATTACTAGCTCTAATTTGTCATCTGAACCATGACTTTGCCAGTCTAGTCTGCCTGAACCATAAACCAGATCTTGCGGTTGGGAATTTAGTTCGCTAACGCTAAAAACAGCATCAGCTTGTTGTTGACCAACATTGACCGCCACCAAAACTTCTTGCTCGTCTAAAATTCTGGCAAATACATATAAATTCTGGTCGGCATAGAGAGTTCGATAGGTTCCTGTGCGAAGTGCAGCATATTGGTGTCGCAGGGCAATTAACTGTTTGTAGTTTTTGAGAATTTCTACATCCCATTGTTCAGGTTCAGGAAACACCCGACGACAATCGGGGTCTTTACCTCCAGGTAAACCAACCTCATCCCCATAGAAAATACTTGGTGCGCCAGGATAAGTCATCAGTAACACACTAGCCAACATAAAGCTGTCCTTATCTTCCCCAACAGTAGTCAGCATCCTTGGGGTATCGTGACTGTCTAAGAGATTAAGTTGAGCTTGCTGGATCTCCCAATCATAAAGCTGATTCAACGCCTCGATGCGGATCGCATACTCTACGCCAGAAATGGGGGGATATGGTCTGAGTTCATGCTGACAAAAATCAGGATTATAATTATCACCCCCTGCAAAGGCGATAGTGGGTTCAGTAAAGCGATAGTTCATCACTCCATCAAACTGGTTTCCATCTAGCCAGGGGGTAGCATCGCCCCAAATTTCTCCGACAATATAGGCTTCGGGGTTAACTGCCTTAACTCGATCGCGGAATTCCTGCCAAAAGCCAGGGGTTTCTACTTCTCCTGGTACATCTAAGCGCCAACCATCAATCCCTTTGTAGAGCCAGTATTCTGCCACCTGCATGATATATTCCTTAACCTGGGGATTATCGTGGTTAAACTCAGGCAAAGCGCGATCGCCAATCCATCCTTCATAATTGGCTGGTAGGCTGCCATCATAAGCGGACAGAGGCCAGTCATGAATTTTGAACCAGTCTAGCCAAGGTGAGTTGGGACCATTTTCTAAAATATCGTTAAAAAAGAAAAAGCCACGACTAGCATGATTAAACACTCCATCCAAGACAACTTTGATATCTTGTTCGTGGGCTGCTTTAATGAGGGCATCAAATGCTATATTGCCCCCTAACATAGGGTCTACCTGATAGTAGTCATGGGTATGATATCGGTGATTAGAAGCGGACTGAAAGATGGGAGTAAAGTAAATCGCATTAGCCCCCAAATCCTTGATGTAATCTAATTTATCAATTACTCCCCACAGATTACCGCCCTTATATCCTTGATAGGTAGGGGTAGCGTCCCAACCTTCATAGGTAGAAGCTTGCCACTGTCCTTTGATCGTTGACTGGCTACGAGCAAAGCGATCAGGAAAGATTTGATAGAAAACGGCATTTTTAACCCAGTCTGGTGTTTTAATCATGGTAAATAGTCGTTTATTATGTTTGCGGGGGTCATAATCTTAAGTCTTCACTTTTATTTAAGAGCGATCGCTCGACCAGATTCCACTGTAAAAAGATGGATTTTACTCAGATCTACCGCCAACCACAGGCGATCGCCTATACTAACAGGCTGTTCTGGTGGCAGTGATACAGTCAAAGTAGTATCAGGTTCGGTTACTAAGTGGACACAGATGTAAGTTTCATTACCCAGCGCCTCTACTAAATCTACCTCAATCTGGATACTGAATTGACTTTCTTTGACTAGAGTAAGATGTTGTGGGCGAATTCCCAAGGTTAAGGATGAGGTCGAGATAGATTGCAGTGAGTTACGCCAAATTTCTGGTAATTCCAGAGTAAATTGCTGATTAGTCAAAGTCAAAGGAGCAACTAAGTCCATGGTTAAAAAGTTCATTGGTGGCGAACCGATAAACTCTGCTACAAAGCGATTGGCTGGTCTTTGATAAATCTCTAGGGGTGGGGCAATTTGTTGAATTTGACCATTATTCATTACGGCAATGCGATCGCCCATGGTCATTGCCTCGGTCTGGTCGTGGGTGACGTAGATGGTAGTTGTCTTTAGTTGACGTTGCAGCTTAACAATTTGGGCGCGGGTTTGGGTGCGTAACTTAGCATCAAGATTCGATAGCGGCTCATCCATCAAAAAGACCTGCGGCGCACGGGCGATCGCTCTACCTAATGCCACCCGTTGTTTTTGTCCCCCCGATAATTCTTTGGGCAACCGCTCTAGCAAAGTTTCAATCTGTAATAAACTAGATACATATCTGACTCGGTTTTTAATCTCTTTTTCCTGGGCTGACACGTACTTCAAACCACGTGGCAAATAGCGGGTGGTGGCGGTTAAAGCACTCGACAAAAAACTAGAGCTGGCTTGGGTTTTCTCTCTTTTTTCCTGATCTTTTTGTTCTCCACTCCTGGAATTACGTCTCAAACCAAAAGCGATATTATCGTAAATATTAAGATGGGGATATAGCGCATAATTTTGAAATACCATAGCAATATCCCTAGCTTTGGGCGGCAAATCATTCACCAGGCGATCGCCAATTATGATTTTGCCCCCAGTTAATTCTTCTAAACCTGCCAATAGCCGTAGCAGGGTACTTTTACCACAGCCAGAAGGACCCACCAGAACTAAAAACTCACCATCATTAACGGTAAGATTAATATCTCGTAGCACGCTAACTTGCTTTGTCACCGCCTGGCTTTTAAGATCTTGATCGACAGCTTTTTTCGTTCCTTCCTTCGATGTATCATCGCGGACTCCCTGACCGCGTGAGTAGCTTTTATAGACGTTTTCAATTACGACCTGTGCCACTATTAAACCTGTATAAACTGGATATTATTAGCTTTGCCCTGTCATGTTATCATTAGCTTTCTCAAGTTGGCTGTTAGTACCTCATTTGATTAGCAAATTAATCTGTGATCAACAGGTAGTATTTAGTTGTTAGTTGTTAGTTGTTAGTTATTAGTTATTAGTTGTTAGTTGTTAGTTGTTAGTTCAGGGTAATCGCATCAAAATCTGAGAATACTTAGATAGCAATGGTTTTCAATTTTTATACTTTTATGAACCGATTGCTGAAATCCTTGTCTTGTAACGATTTTAAAATTAGGTGCGATTACCCTGGTTGTTAGTTGTATACGATAATAAAGTGAACTATTGGGTTCTCAATTATGCTCGAACTAATAAGCTTAAAATCACAAGGAGATCGCATTCTTACGCTGACCGAAGCTACTTGGGAAGATTACGAACAATTAATTGTTTCTCATCCACACTATCTTATTTCCTATCTAAATCAAATTGTTACTATCGTGGCTCCAGGTAGAAATCACGAACGCATAGCGACGGTAATATCTACACTCGTCAATGCCTATTGCCGTAAGTATCAAATACCCTACTACACATTAGGGAGCAAAGATATTAAAAAACAGTATGTAGCTGGCAAACAACCAGACACTTCCTATTGTTTTTTTACTGAAAAAGAAACTCAAGATCTAGCAATCGAAGTTAATTATACGAGCGGTAGTATCGATGATCTCGAAAAGTATCGCATTCTGGAAGTAGCTGAAGTTTGGATCTGGCAGGAAAACTCTCTAAAATTCTATGGGTTAACCAAATTTAACACTGGCGACAGAGGAGATTACTACGAGGAGCTTGAGTATAGTACAAACCTGCCTCACTTAAGTTGCGATTTTTTACAGCCCTTTGTCAATCGAGGACTAAAAGACAATAATCTAGCGATTGAAAACGATTTTTTCTCAGCCCTCGATATTTAGCGATTAGTGCCAGTGCGCTGAACGCAATTAGAATCGGATTTAGCATCAGAGGATGGTTGCATTTCAACCCACCTACTTAAGTAGCTCCACCTAAAAAAGCGCAAAACAAATATAGATATCCCCAATCCCTAATCCCCGCCTTAACTATTTCATGTTTAATTAGCGCGGAACTACTTAATTTGTCAAAACTGACATTTAACTGTCATAGCAATGAAAGAACTGGTTGCTAATTTATAAGTATTGATAAATCCAATCAACCTAGGTTGTTGTTCTCGCCAAATACCATTACTGGAGTAAAAGCAATGAACAGTTGTCCCTATTGCTCTTATAATTTACTGCTTCAACTTCGCCCTCGAAATTGCTATTGGTATTGTCAACACTGCCGTTCGGAAATAGCTAATTACTGTATAACTCTTAAAAACAAAATCATCTAAATCTGTATTTTTAAGTCCTGCTCTTTCTGAGTTATTGATTCTAAACAATTTCTAATTTTAACTGGAGACATGTTAGAAATATGCAATCACTTCAAACTATTGCTTTAATTTCAGTCCATAGTGATCCTGCTGCTGATGCTGATAGCCAAAATGTATATGTGCGCTCCTTGGGGGAAGCATTATCTCGTTTAGGTTGGCAGGTTGATATGTTTACGCGCAAAAGCGATCCTAGCCAAGCACAAATAGTACAGCATAATCCTCATTGTCGGACTATTCGTCTCACCGCAGGAGCAGAAGAATTTATCCATCGGCAAAAATTGATTGGTTGCCTACCCGAGTTTCTTAAACAACTGCGTCAATTTCAGCGAGAACATAATCTGGAATATCGTTTGATTCATACTAATTATTGGCTTTCAGCTTGGGTGGGAATGGAGCTTAAAAAGACTCAGCCTTTAAGACATATTCATACCCATCACTCTTTGGGTGCAGTTAAATATGTTTTTGAGTCCGATATTCCTAATATTACTAAAACTCGCCTGGCAATTGAAAAGACTTGTTTAGAAACAGCAGATCTTAATATTGCAACCTGTCCTCAACAGAGGGATTTTCTAAGAGAATTAGTTTCGGAGCAGGGTAATGTGGAAATCATTTCTAGTGGAACAGATAC
>JBCCDL010000132.1:0-10369 GCA_039030815.1 Cyanobacteria bacterium P01_A01_bin.83
AAACGAACACCGTTCATCAAAGTACCAGGAGTAATACCACAGGCGGCAAATAATACCGTCTCTCCTCCAGCTAGCTCCTCGGCATTGTAGACTTTATCAGGATCATTAATGCCCATAGACTTAAGCCGTTCTAGGTTACTTTCTTTACTCTCCCCAATCAGACCTGTTTTGACGATAGCAGGATCATAGATTAACTGCCCTTGGAAATGTCCTCCTAAGCAACGCATAGCAGCTGCTGAAATTACACCTTCAGGAGCAGCACCAATCCCCATCAAAGCATGAATATTTGACCCAGAAAAAGCACAAGAAATTGCCGCAGAAACATCGCCATCCGCAATTAGCCTAACTCTAGCACCAGCATCACGGATTTCTTTAATCAGACTTTCATGGCGAGAGCGATCCATGACCACAACTACCAGATCTTCAATAGAACGATTAAGACAGTCTGACAAAATCTTGAGGTTTTCAGTTGCTGATTTATTAATATCGACATGCCCTTGTGCCAATGGTGGTGCTGCTAATTTTTTCATATAAAAATCAGGTGCAGCAAATAATCCGCCTTTTTCCGAGATTGCCAAAACTGCCATGGAACCATTTTGACCGTATGCCACTAAGTTAGTTCCCTCACAAGGATCTACTGCAATGTCAATTTCAATCAACTCATCAGGATTACAGAAGTCTTTGGCATCTGGGCGAGTACAGATACCCACTTCCTCACCGATATAAAGCATGGGAGCATCGTCTCGCTCTCCTTCCCCGATTACGATTTTACCGCGCATGTTAATTTTATTCATGCGCTCCCGCATTGCTTCTACCGCTACTTCATCAGCAGTATCTTTTTCACCTTTGCCCATCCACTTAGCAGAGGCAATAGCAGCTTGTTCCACTACCTCAATGATTTCCAAACCGAGGGTTGTTTCCAGCAAGGTTTTCCTCCCTTTTTGCTTATTATTAAATTTCTTTTAAAAGCGATGCTCACTCAAGTCTTGAGGTTACTTTGTTGTTATCAAAGAAAGATTCCCATCAACAATCAAACAGCTTGAAATCACAGCGATATTGCGTTCACTTCGTCAAACGTACTAAGGCGACCGTGCCGACTTAATTAAAGCAATTATCGACCGCTTGCACTTGCTGCTGTAACCATTGGTCATCGGTACACCGCCTTGGAAAGACGGTGCCTGCGATAACTTCGTCAAAAGTCTATCAGACAGAGGTATCTCTCTGATATTTATTAAATTTCAATAAGATCTGAAATATAACTCAGTGTTTATTTTGATATCTTATTAGCTTGTAAACTACAGACAGTAAGATAAAACGCGACTTTCAAAAAATAATGAGTTTTTCGCTATCAAGTAGGTATTTTATTATATTTTGTGGCAAAAAAAGCTATGTATTTGAATCAGCAGGGAGGGTTAAGCTTAGATTCTTTAGTAGTGCAACTTTGGCGGAAAACTTCATAATTAAGAATCTCAGAGTAATTAGTCAGAAGGATTTCCTAGAGTCGATGGTTTGTTTTTCTTCGACAATTATACTTACTGAGTCTAAAATCCTTAATAAAATGTTTAGTCAGAATACCTCAAGAGAGTTTTATGGTTAGTCTAGATAATATCTGAAATTAACAATCCTCAAACCATCTGATACGGCAACATAAGCTGATTATTGATCATGACATCTAACGAACTATTAACTCTCGTCCTCTTGCTTAGCCCTGGCATGGCTTTATCTATTTTACTCATGCTTACTTTTGCGAAGGGAGGTTGATTGACAGCATAAAGTTTGTGTCAGCTATGGTTCCCAACTGGCACAGAGCGAAAAAATTTTCAACTTTAACTTTTTATGCTGCTAATTCTGTCTAGCGTTAGCAGATAAAACTCAATTCTTGAGTGTGATTAGACTCTGGAACTAACTTAGAGACTATAATCACTACAAAACTTACAGCTCGGAAGATTCATCACTCAATGAAGGACTAGACAAACCGCTTAAGCTCTCTTCCAAATCCATTCTCTTTTCCATTTGACATAAGAAATAACCTGTCATCATTGCCGAAGCTAATAAATGTGCCAGATTTTCTCTATCGGTAGTAATTTTAACGTTAAAGTCACCTGAAGGGAGCATTCCTACTAGCCCCTGTACATTTTGCGAAATGATTTGTTTAACATCTGGACTAGCAGAGGAAGCAATTTGTGCCAAGACCTCTGGATGTTGCTGACGCAGATACTGCATCAGAGTATTGTAATTTTGTTCTTGTGATTCAGAATTAAGAAAATCAAAGTTAAATATCATTCTTGACTCTAGTATGTACATCTTTTATACTTTGACACAATCACCGCCACAACCGCTAGTGAAATTAGGAGAGAAAAACGTCTAGGATATAGCCATATTGTTGATTTCAAAGTATTGATGAAATTTATTAGTCACCTCAAGCCAGTAAGAACGACCATCGGCTTGTTCTCTTTTTCGGACAAAGCCTAAGTTCACTAGCTCAGCTACCTGTTGATAAGCGCTACTGCCCCGTAAATCGATTAATTCTGTTTGTAGAATTGGATTTTTCAAAGCTACCGCAGCGAGGGTTCGCAGAGCGCCTTTGCCTAATTCTGCTGGTACTAATTCTTGGAGTAGATATTCATATTGATTTTTGAGCTGTAAACTATATCCTGTCTCCGTCTCGACAATTTCTAAGGCACTATCTCGATGAGCATAGTCGCTCATCAACTCAATTAAACCATCCTCAATTAATTCGCGATCGCTCTGGGCAATTTTGCTCCCATCTGATTCTTGTTGATGCAGGTAAGCATATATTTCTTCAACCGAGAGTGGTCGCCCTTTGATGTAAATAATAGCTTCAATTTTGGTAGCTAGTTTCATAGCGATCGCCTAATTAAACAGTTTTATTAATTCTATTTTAATAAGGGAAAGAAATGACCCACTGGTCCATTCCCCGCACCAATATTTAAAGAATTTTCCAAAGCTAAAGTTACATATTGTTTGGCATTGACCACCGACTGCCATAGATCTTGACCTAAAGCTAGATTGGCACAGATAGCTGCTGAAAGGGTACAGCCTGTGCCATTGGTATTTTTAGTAGTAACGGTTTTATTAAATAGGGTTTTAATTGCCTGTCCATCGTACCAAACGTCTATTGCCTTTTCCGAACCTGACAAACTACCTCCTTTTGCCAAAATCACTTTAGCTCTACAATTACGCTGAATTGCGATCGCTGCTTGTTTTAGCTGCTTCAAATTATTAATTTGTAACCCGCTGAGAATTTCAGCTTCATAAAGATTAGGGGTTATGAGCAAAGCTTGAGGAATTAACTGCTCTTTTAAAGCTGCGATCGCCTGATCGTCAATTAATTTGGCTCCTGTACGGGAAACCATTACTGGATCAACAACTAACTGAGTAAAACCTTGTTGCTTTATCTTCCACGACACCTGAGTGATGATCTGACGATTAAATAGCATTCCTGTTTTAACAGCATTTGGTATTAAATCTACTGCGATCGCCTCAATTTGCTCTTTAATCAAGGAAACCTTCATTGGCTCAACCTGAGTTACCCCCAAGGTATTTTGAGCAGTAACACAAGTAATTACACTGGTTCCATGAACACAGTGCATGGCAAAGGTTTTTAAATCTGCCTGAATTCCTGCTCCTCCCCCACTATCGGAGCCAGCAATAGTTAGAGCTATGTGATTCAAAATATTTTCCTATCTTTGACTTTCAGCCCAAAAATAATGCTCTGTTGATGATCAATGTTTCTGGCAAAGATCACCCAATTCATTTAGTTTTTAGGAAAGCGTCTTCGTTGTAAAAAGTCAGGAATTTCAATCCGACCGCTTTCTTTAAGCTTACCTCTTTCTGACTGAGTCATGGCTGGCATAGCCTGAAAAACGGTTTTTGACTCAGTCTGAGGCTCTTCTAATTCAAACTCATCTGTTTGGGCATCAAACCCTGTGGCAATGACCGTGATCCTGACTTCTCCATCCATAGTTTCATCAATCACAGCACCAAAAATGATGTTGGCATCTTCGTCAACCACTTCATAAATACTATCAGCCGCCGCATTAACCTCATGTAGGGTGAGATCGTAGCCACCAGTAATATTAATTACTACTCCCTTAGCACCATGAATTGAAGCTTCTAATAAGGGTGAAGATACGGCAGCCACAGCAGCTTCCCGCGCCCGAGACTTCCCTGAACCCAGACCAATTCCCATCAATGCCGAACCAGCATCCGCCATAATTGCTCTAACGTCAGCAAAGTCAACGTTAATCAAACCAGGAATAGTAATAATATCGGAGATCCCCTGTACACCCTGACGCAGTACATCATCAGCCACTCCAAAAGCCTCCTGTACTGGAGTCTCAGGAGAAATTACTGATAGCAGTTGATTATTGGGAATTACGATTAGCGTATCGACACGACTGCGGAAAGCTTCGATTCCTTTCTCTGCCTGCTTAGTACGACGCCTACCTTCAAAAGTGAAAGGTCGAGTAACTACCCCCACGGTTAAACAGCCCATTTCCTTAGCTACTTCCGCCGCGATGGGAGCTGCTCCAGTACCAGTACCGCCACCCATGCCAGCAGTAATAAACACTAAATCTGTATTTTCTAGAGCATGAGCCAGCTCGTCTCTAGACTCTTCTGCCGCTTTTTGACCAATAGCAGGATTTCCACCAGCCCCCAGACCTCTAGTAATCTTTTGCCCAATTTGCAGCTTCTGAGGAGCCATGGCGTTATCTAGGGCTTGAGCGTCAGTATTAATTGCCCAAAATTCGATACCAGATACCTGGCTTTCGATCATGCGGTTTACTGCATTACAGCCGCCACCGCCCACTCCCATCACTTTAATCTTGGCGACATTACTTGGCACTATTTTATTACTCCTAATTTCTTCTTTGGGAATTTGGGAACTACTATTACCCCTGAAAGGTATCCCCATCCCGCCACCTAAAGAATTGTTCCCTAAAGCTATGGGCAACTTAGAATGACTATAGTTAACTTCATTATTGAAAGTCTTAACGTTTCTTTTTTCTAGTGACATGAGCGTGCATCAAAGTTTCCGCGCTTGGTTTTTCTGTTCAGAATTCTATTTGGTAGCTTAACTCAAAATTATTATGATCTAGCTAGTTGTAATTTATGCTAAATATTAAAGTTTTTGTAATTATTAAACACCTGGCTCCAACTATCCTCCAAGAAATTACGGAAGAAATGATAAAAGCATGGTAATTAATCAGTAAATATACGTACTAAAAGTTTTTTTCAACTATATTATTAGTATCTTTGAATTAAAATTACCTCAGGATTACTTACGTCTATATAGGCAATTTCGCTACTGGCATGATGCTGGGGTAAGTTTTTTAGTCTGCTCATGATTTGAAACTGTTGTTCTATTTGAGATAATTCAGAACCCAACAAAAAGCGTCCTATTTTTGTCTGAATAAAAATACTGCCTGAGGGGTTCCACTGTACTTGGGACACTTTTAGCTTGGGATGAAGAGATATTAAGCTATATACTTTTTTCCAAGTGCTTTTGTATTCTGTCTGATAATTAATTACCTTCAGTTTTGGCAATCGAAAATCGTTATTAAAGTTATTGTAAAAATTGAGAGATATCCAATCGCCTTGAGGGTCTAAAAATCCTACTTGTCCTTGAAACGAAGCTAATGCCACAGGGCTTTTTTCCTGAAGAGAGATGACAATTTGAGGAGGGATAATTTGGCGATTAACTTTGGCAGCGGCAACAGAAGGAATGGATTTAATATTTTCTTCTAACTCCTCGCCATCAATAGTCCAGATGAATTGGGGGTAGTCAAAACTTAAAGTACGGTAAATAGTATTTTTATTTACTAGCTTGCCACCGTTAATTTTAATTTGACTTTGCTCCTTTACTTGCCAATAAGATAAGGTTGACAGCAAAAATAGACTCAAGGTGCCGCATATTATTAAACTAGACCGACCTATTGAGATACGATTTAAACGCTGTCTCTGAAGATTGATTAAAGCTAGTTTGTGCTTTAACTGAGTAGGAGGAAATGCGCTCATATTGTAGTTTCTATAGTAAAGTTTAGGGCAATAACTTCAGTCTTGTTAGTTGTTTCATGACCTGAACACAGCAATGATCAGCCACCATAATTTGATCCGTTGAACCCCCGATGAGCTGACTGTTGCCAAAGATAAGATTGAGCGGTTGACTTAGTATTTCTTGACTCTAAGTGCTTGGCTATCTAGTTTTGGCAGGAGTTAACCTGCATCTGGTTGGCGTATGTTAACACTCGATTGTCTCAAAGTGTTTAGCTTCGGCGCCAGAAGCCTCACCTTATAAATTTATTTTAGCGTCGAGATGAATCGCGCTAAATATAGTATAGTAATATTATGCTAACTATAAACTACACATATCGAATTTATCCAATTGCCGACCAGCAAGCACTGATGCTTGAATGGCTAGAGACGTGCCGACGATTGTATAACCACTGTCTGCGTGATCTCAAAGATTGGATTGCTTCTCGTAAGTGTAGTATTTTTTCTTGCTCTCTCAATCGGGAATACATTGTAGCTCCCGATCTTCCTTTCCCAAACTACTTGGAGCAAAAGCGACAACTTACCCAGTGGAAGAAGACTAATCCTTGGTACAAAGCAGTTCACTCGCAAGTTACTCAAGATGTAGTTAAAAGAATGCACAATACCTGGGAAGCTTTTAAACAGCGTGGGTTTGGTTTCCCAAGGTACAAAAAATACGGTCAGTTCCGTAGTTTTTTGTTTCCACAGTTCAAAATCAATCCAATTAATGCTAATCACATTAAACTGCCAACTTTTGGGCAAGTACCAATAAATGTGCATCGAACAATTCCCGAAGGCTTCAAAGTTAAAGGAGTAAGGATAATATCTCGTGGGAGAGGAACAATTTGGTATGCAGTAGTTACAATACAGTGCGATGTCGATGTACCCGATCCAATACCTTCTGGTAGAGGTCTAGGTATTGATATTGGACTTGAATCATATTTGGTAGCGAGTAATAATTTCCGAGTTCGACCCGCTCGTTTCTTTCGAGACTTACAAAGTAGGCTGAAAGTGCTGCAACGTAAAGTATCTCGCAAGCAAAAGAAAAGTAAGAACTGGGAAAAAGCACAGCTAAAAGTTGCTCGACTACATCATAAAATCTCTAATTCTCGGAAAAATTTTCACTTTCAGACAAGCCATATCCTGTGTGACCAAGCAGATATGATATTTGTCGAGGATATTGACTTTCGTATAGGAGCTAAAGGATTTTTGGGTAAACATATGCTCGACGGTGGTTTCGGACAGTTCCGAAACCTGTTGTCTTGGGTGTGTTGGAAGCGAGGTAAATATTTTTCTCAAGTAGATCATAAATACACCTCACAAATTTGCCCCAAATGCAATACTCATACGGGCAAAAAAGAACTGTCTCAACGATTTCATGTTTGTCCTGTGTGTAATTATTATTCCTCACGCGACCATGCAAGCTCTGAAGTAATTTTAAACCGAGGATTGGCGCAAATAGTACCGATGGACTGTCGGGAACGGAAGCTGTCTGGTAATGGCGTACTGTCGGGGGTCAAGTACCTAGATAAGTGCCGATCCAGAAACCTCTCAGCGTGAGTTGAGAAGCCCATGCCGTATTCTATTTGAATCAGCGTGTGGAGAAGTCACAATTTACCACCCGAGTAACAGAAGTTAATATAAAAGAATGTGGCAAAAGTCCGATCAATGGTCATAGAAAAGAGAGCCATAACGTCTCTGATGTAATTCGCTACACTGGATTAATGCGCCTTAAACGTACTAAGTGATAAATGATCATAAAGTATGTTCTCAAATCACTGAAAGCCAAAATTGCCTGTGGTAGATTAAACTTTAACCATAGTCATCTCTGATGGACTTCTATCTCTGGCAAAGTATTGAGCCTAGATTGTTGTATTGCGGCAAAATATAGAGGCTACTTTGTGGCAACTAATCCGCACTTGCTGCAATTAGGACATTCACCGCTTTATTTCGTTTAAAATATCTTCTAGTCTCCTTGTCTAATGAGCAACCTTCTTTACTTAAGTCCAGATTTATCTTATTTACATTTATTCACACCAAATTCTTGAGCAGAGGGAATACAGTTTTCTGGCAATATTTAGTATATTTTTAAGCCTATGGTAATTACAGCAAAAAGACTCGTATTAGGATCAACTGCGGTAGCTTTAGCAACAGTTGCCGTTACTGGGACAGGGATTCATTTATCTCAAAGTCAAGCCTTAATAAAAAGCGCCCCCAAGGAAACAATTGACGAAGTTTGGCAAATAATTAATCATCAATACGTTGACACCACCTTCAACAATAATGATTGGTTAAAAATTCGCCAAGAATATATTAACAATGCCGACTACGGGAACACAGAAGATGCTTACGAAGCAATTCGTGAAATGCTGGGCAAGCTTGAAGATCCTTATACTCGCTTTATGAATCCTGAAGAGTTTCAGAATATGCGGATTGATACTTCTGGAGAGTTGACAGGGGTGGGAATTCAGATTGCCAAGGATGAAGAAACAGACAAGCTCATAGTTATTTCCCCGATTGAAGATACTCCTGCATTTGAGGCAGGAATCATAGCTCAAGACATAATTATTGCCATAGACGGTAAAGATACTACTGGCATGGATGTAAATGATGCCGTTAAATTAATTAGAGGAGAACGAGGCAGCAACGTTACTTTGACAATTGAGCGCAACGGCAACCAAAGTGATTACGCTATTGTGCGCGAACGAATTGAAATTCATCCAGTCAGAGCTAGTATTAAAGATACTGAGCTAGGTAAAGTCGGTTATATTCGTTTAACTACCTTCAATGAACATGCTGCCAAAGACATGCAGAAGGTAATTAATGAACACGAACAAGAGCAAGTAGTAGGTTACGTTTTGGATTTGCGTTCTAATCCAGGTGGCTTACTCTATTCCAGTATCAACATTGCTCGTATGTGGCTAGATGAAGGAACGATTGTTTCTACAGTTGATCGCCAAGGAATTAGCGATCGCGAATCGGCAAAAAGCAAGGCGTTAACCGATAAACCTTTAGTAGTTCTGGTTAATGAGGGTTCTGCCAGTGCTAGTGAGATCCTCTCTGGTGCGCTGCAAGATAATAAACGAGCTACTCTGCTGGGGACAAAAACTTTTGGTAAAGGTTTAGTTCAGTCGGTTCGACCTTTAGGAGATGGTTCGGGATTAGCGGTAACGATCGCTAAGTACTTGACTCCTAGTGGTCGAGATATTAATAAAGAAGGTATTCCCCCCGATATTTTAGTTGAGTTAAGCGATGAACAGCTTGAGGAGCTTTATGGAGGCGATCGCTCGAAGATAGGAACTGAAGAAGATCTTCAGTTTTCTAAGGCGCTAGATGTCTTGAATGAGAATATACAGGCACAGAAATCAGGAGAACCTCAAGCGGTGAAATAGATCAAAAGCAGGTGTATTTCTGTGTATTTTAATTATTCAGGTTTACACTTACCTGCCCTGATTAAACCAATCTTTTTGGCGATCGCTTCTTGTTCGCTTAAATAATGACCCCATTGCTTTTGCTCTGGGGTTTTTGTTTGTTCGGTTGCAAAACTTACAACTTGGCAAGTTTGGTCTTGCTGCTGAAATACGTACCAAAATTCTTGAGCTTGATTCATTTACATAGTCGTTTTCTAAGTACAACACAAAAGTTGAAAAGGGAGACAGAAAAAGGGTTTGATGGGAAGTAGCTACACTTTAACTACGATAAAATTCATAAAAAAAAGGGCTGATTAAACGCCCTTTTTTGTTATGTAAATGATTTTAACAAATTACTCAGAGTCACTACCACCAGGATTACGGGAATGATCGCTAGACAAGAAGCCAAAGATAAACAATCCGATAAAGAAAAATACGGTGATATAAACAGCAATTTTGAGAGTAGCCATGTTAAGTCGCTCCTGATAAATCTAAATTAATTGGCAAAAATATTAGTTGTTATTTTTGTTTCAATTGTAAGCTCAACAACATTAGGTGTTGAGGGTCATCGGTACACCGCCCTACAGAGCCGAAGGCTCAGGCGCGACGCTGTTGCGACGCTTGGCTGCTTCGCAGCCTGTGGGCGGTCACATGCGGCGAACTATGCGCCTTTGTGCGATGACAAGGGGCGCACGCCCAAGGGGCGAAGTCGTCGAAGACGACGATCTGGGTGCGAAGCACCCTGCGTCGTAGCGCGGCACGCGACACGGACGGCTAGAAGTGCATGCGGGACAGCGCATACGCGCAGACCGCCGCCAAGGCGGCTGGCAAAGCTTTGCTTTGCGTCCCTTTGCGAGGCAACCTCAAAACTCGCGTCCTCCTTTATATGCCCCAACCCATTC
>JBCCDL010000133.1:0-10351 GCA_039030815.1 Cyanobacteria bacterium P01_A01_bin.83
AAAAGAGAAGTTGCACTCCTTAGCTAAAACCCACCCTCAGGTTAAAGTTATCAATAATCCTCAACGAATTCAATCTGCCGCGCTCAATATTGGTTTAAAAGCTAGTAAAGGAGAACTTTTTCTTCGTGCTGATGCTCACTGTGACTATGCTGCCGATTATGTTGAAGAATGTGCAGCAGCTTGGCAAAAATCTGAGGCGTTGAATGTTGGCGGGTGTCAGCGTTTTGTTGCTAAAGAGTCTTTTCAAGCGGCGGTGGCAATAGCAGTCCAAAGTTGGTTAGGCAATGGTGGGGCAAAATACCGCGATCCTAACTATAGTGGTTATGCCGATACAGTTTTTTTGGGTTGTTTTAAACGAAAAGCTCTGTTGGAGCTAAATTCTCTAGAGCATGCTTCGACTCAAGATGTTTTTGATACCACTCAGGTTACCAATCAAGATGCGGAACTAAACCAAAGATTGTTAGATCTAGATCCTAAAGCAATCTATATCAGTTCCAAAATCAAAGTTTGGTACTATCCCCGCAAAACCTGGAAATCTTTATGGACACAGTATTTCAAATATGGTCGAGGACGTTATCTAACCAGCAGTAAGCATCCCGAGCGATCGCAAATTAGAGGAAAATTACCTTTTTTGTTTCTGTCTACCATCATATTGCTGTTACTGGTTGATATAATTTTACCTGCGGTGAATCTCTACATGGTGAATATCTGTTTATTTGGCATCGCCTTGGCATTCCTCGAAAGTTTGCGCGTCAATCTCAGCCTCAAAAATAGTTTTTCTGACCAAATTTGGCGCGGTCATAAATGCCCCTCTTTCTTAAACCGATGGTTCTACTGTGGGATTGTTATCCTAACCATGCCAACGGCTCACTTTTCAGGTTATGGACTTCAAGCTTTTAAAAGTCGAATTTTGGGTAATAAAGGATGGTAAATTAGAGACTGTTTCGGGATAAAAGATTAAGGCAAAATTGTGGAAGGAGACGAGGAGACTGGGAGACTGGGAGACTGGGAGACTGGGAGACTGGGAGACTGGGAGACGAGGAGACAAAAAGATGAGATGGGTTTTTGATACTCTCTATTTCCTACTCATTACTCGTTACTCGTTACTCGTTACTCAATATCCTTAACGATTTAATGTTTACTTTACAAACACACTCTTAGACTCCCTAGTCCCTCGAACAAACAAAGCAGAAAGTACCAGAACTAATTAGAACGACTATACTATAATTTTTCAACTTTAGTTGCTCTTGTCCAGCCAGTGCTTTTCCAGATCATAAAAAAAAGAATTGCTGCTATTAAAGCTCCAAGATTCCATTTTAGACATTTTTTCAACAATAAAGTACGCTTTTGCGCTCTAAATGTTTCTGCTTGACTAATGATATTATCCTCATTATTTTGTAAATTACTTATAAGACTTTGCTTTAAATTTTGAGTGTTTACTGAGTCAGGAATATTAACTTTTTGCTGAGCTTGTTGTTGTAAAACTGCTCCAATTTCATCCTTAGAATTTGCCTCTTCTAATTGCGTTTTAAATTTTTGAATTGCTTCCTTTTGGCTGACAAATTGGGCATTAGTAGTAGCGTTATGTTGACGGTAAATCCGCACACTATTACTAATACTCCAAGGAATTGTTAGTATGAGTAAAATAGCACTAACTAAAGAAAACCTGGACAAAGATTTGAGAAGTTTAGTTTCAATTGCTATGCGATCGCGCCCTTCACCATAAAAAATCAATACTATTCCCAGCAAAGTAAGGGGAATGCGCTCCACAATTGCACCCATGGTTTGAAATTCCCACAGCGGATTCATCAACTGTGGTGGAATCAGTAAAAAAAATAGATCTACTACAGCCATCAACAGTAAGCCATAACCAACTAATCGCAATATACCTGAAGAAAATACCTGTCTTTCTCGATCTTGTAAGATAGTCATTGATTCTCTAAAGAGTTTAATTTAAACCTATCTAGTATAGTCTTGGTCTTGACTATTGGTTATTGATTGATAATTAACCTGAGTTTTGGTTGAGAAGATTAGTTTTTTGAGGTGGCTATCAGCTACATGGGGGCTAACCCTTTGTTGAATATTCTTGATCAATTACAAAATTTAAAATCATACTTTTATTGAGTCAGAGCCAGTGGCTCATTATAATTAGGGTCAACAAACCATATTTAATTGATTTCATTTTTCTTGACTAATTAATGACACTAAATCCGATTACCAAAGTACACTTTTAATCAGAGGGACAAATTCATCTCTCTGCCCTCTGCACCTCACGCCCACATGCGGCGTGACAAAGCGCCTTTGTGCCTTCACAGAAGTTTTAAGCATTGTAGGTAAACACGATTTAGTATGACAGGCGACTGTGAGAGTGTGGTGGCGAGTCTCGTGTAGCGCGTTATGAACAGGAGGATAGGTTGAGAAATAAAAATTAAAATAACATACTTAGGTTGTGCAAGGTAAAATTTTATTGATCTAGCTTCAAAGGATAAGACTAATTAATTAATCTATTAAAGAATTTGTATTTTACAAATCAATGTCTTTCACGTAAATATAGAGGAAGACAAACCAACAAACAAAAACAATGTATTGTTAGCTTCAACTAAAGTTATCCATTACGTTTTTAATTGTGCATAATATCAGCCGACTAATACTAATCAAGTATGAATGCTGCTGTTTTCTCGATTCGTGCGTATAGATAAAAATATATTATAAAAGTAAAATTTATTGGCTTGTGACTATACTCAGACTTGAGAAGACAAATAGATATAGGCAACATGAATTAAATGATGAGGACAGCAATTGATAAACAGATAAATTCCCCAGATAAGTTTTACTCATCAAAATACCGACTAATCAGTAAATGAATTAATCATCATGAGCCAAGCAACTATTAGACCCAGGACTAAAATAAGAGATGTTCAAATAGCAGACGTTGGCATCAATACTCAAGTATTGCGATCGCGTACATGGGATAAATTAAAATCTGAAGTTGAATACTCGCAACAAAAAGGTACAACTTCTAATTCTTATTTAATCAAAGCCGATCAAACAGCCTTAATCGATCCCCCTGGACAATCTTTCACTCATGTTTATCTAGAGATTTTATCGAATCACGAATGGCGTAAAATAGATTACATAATTCTACAGCATGTTAATCCCAATCGATTAGCAACCGTACAGTTATTAGCTGGATATGCACCCCAGGCACAAATAATTTGTTCTCAATCAACAGCGAAAGCTCTCAAGGCTGCTTTAATATTTCCCGAATGGAAATCGCGAGTTAAAGTCGTCAAAGATCACGATACTTTAGACTTGGGACAAGGACATAAATTACAGTTTATTAGTACCATTACCCCTCGTTGGTTAGATAGCTTGTGTACCTACGATCCTCAAAGCCAAATTTTGTTTACCGATAAACTTTTTGGTACCCATCTGTGCAATGAATCTATCTTTGAAGATAACCAGAACTTAAATTCAGAACGTCGTTTCTACTTCGACTGTCTCTATGCCAGCCAAACTAGGCAATTAGAAGCAATATTGGCAAAAATCACGCTTCTAAAACCTACAGTTTATGCCCCAGCCCATAGTTCGCTAATCAAGCATAGCCTGAGTCAGGTTAATAATGATTATTATTCTTGGTGCCAAGAGCAAAATAAGCGGCAACTTAAAGTAGTTTTACTATATGCTTCGGCTTATGGTAACACCACCAAGATGAAAAATGCGATCGCTCTGGGATTGGTACAGTCGGGAGTAGCTGTAGAATCAATTAACTGCGAACTTAGTTCTACAGCAGAAATCGCTATGGCAGCTAAATCTTGTGACGGTTTTATTGTGGGTTCTCCAACATTAGGTGGTCATCAACTAACACAAATACAAAGGGCATTAGAAATTGTCTTGGCTAATGCAGCGAAAACCAAGTTAGCAGGATTGTTTGGTTCTTACGCTTGGAATGGGGAGGCGATTTCTCTATTGGAAAATAAACTTAGAGAGGCGAATTATAATTTTGGATTTGAACCTTTGCGGGTCTGTTTTAGTCCTAACGATCACAATTTAGAGGAATGTATCCAGGTAGGAAAAGAATTTAGCCAAAAATTGCAAAAGTCAAAGAGAGTGGGTAACTTTTATCCACTTACTCATCCTCAAGCTAGCTAGGGCAATAATGCCGCTGTAATCCTCTTGTGTCAGACTCCGAGAATTAAAGATTAGGACGTAATTGACTCCAGGGCTGAATCTGTTCTAATTGAGCTGCTAGAGCAATAATTGTTGCTTCAGAATTTGGTTTACCCACTAGCTGAACTCCCAAAGGAACCTGATTGCGATCAAACCCCGCAGGAATATTGATCGCAGGCTGCCCTGTAACATTAAATGGTGGACAGGGAAGTATCCAGTTAGCAATCTTGTTAAATGTTTCCTCTGGCTTTAGATTTGCCCATTCTCCAACTTTAATCGCCGAATGCATATAGGTGGGAGCTAGTACCACATCAAACTGAGCCAAGATTCCGCTCAACTGTCGCGCAAATAGCTGCATCTGCGTAACTGAGCGAGCATATTCTCCTGCGGTACCAGATTGATTCAGAACCCACTGGTTCATCGGACTCAATACCTCTGGGGGAATTCCTGCTGCGGCGACGGCAGAAGCCCAAACTGTTTTGAAAGGTTCGATTAAGGGAGACAAGTCAATCTCTTGGGGAATTAAGGTGTGACCTAAAGCTTTCAATTGGGTCATAAACTTGTCGATACTTTGCTGATATTCTGGAGCTACGGTTCCCACTGGCAGTAAGGAAGTAAGATAGCCAATGTTCAATTTTGGCAGTGTTTGTTGTGTAGCCTCTAGAAAAGAAATCTCTGGAGATTCTAGCCAATAAGGATCTCCCGTGACGTACCCCGAAGCAATATCTAGAAAAGCCGCTGCATCAGCCACAGTGCGAGTTATAATCCCCTGAGTTGCCAATCCGCTAAGGCGATCGCCCACAGGAGCAAAGGAAATACGTCCTCGACTGGGTTTTATGCCTACTAAGCCGCAGCAGGCAGCAGGTCCCCGAATCGAACCCCCTGCGTCTCCTCCCACAGCCAGAGAACAAAATCCTGCCGCCACCGCAGCCGCAGATCCCCCACTAGAGCCACCAGGGGTATAGTCCAAATTCCAGGGATTTCTCGTCGGAGCAAAGCCTTCTGGTTCAGTATAGGGAAAGGAGCCTAATTGAGAAGTGGCGGTTTTTCCCAAAATAATAAAGCCAGCTTGTTTGATTTTGGTAACAATTTCTTCATCAAATTCAGCTATTTGGTCTTTAAGTGCAGCAACACCATAGCTCAGAGGCATGTTAGCAACGGATTTGAGATCTTTAATAGCGATCGGCACTCCAAAAAAAGGCGGCAAACTATCAGAATCGCTAGTTTGCTTCAACTGCGAGGTTTTCTGTTGAGCATCAGCGATCGCACTATCTGTAGCTACATGAAAAAAACTACCTACTTGAACATCGTATTGTTCAATCCGAGTTAAATATAATTCAGTTAATTCCAAAGGTGTGATTTGACTTTCTTTAATCAGTCTGGCTTGTTCTAATGATGAGGTAAAAGCCAATTGGGAATGATTTGATGACATAAATGCAGTTTTTGGTTAGATAAAAGACTAAATTATTTAGAGGCAAAAAGTCAGCCTGAGCAGCTAAAACCAAGATCTATGATTTAAATATCAAGATTTCTACCGCTGTTAGCATCAAAAATTAATAACTGATCAAGATCGAATTTGACCCCCAGGCGATCGCCTGGGCGACCTCGCCAGGTAGCATCTACCAATAGATTAAGCTCTGAATTAGATTCGGGAATGATTGCCTTGATTAAAGTTTCTCTGCCCAAAGGTTCAACCAAATCCACCGTAAGCCAGAGACAATCGTGATCAGCATTCGGCTGAATCATGATGTGTTCGGGACGAATTCCAATGTCGAATTTTTGCCCTGGAACAGGCTGTAATCGTTGTAGCCGTTCTGTATCTAAAAATATTTTCTGGTGGTTGCCGATAATTAAACAGTTATGAGCGTAAGTTGCAGCCACAACATTCATGGCTGGATTACCTAAAAATTTCGCCACCATGGTGTTAATTGGATGGCGATAAATTGCCTGGGGGGTACCTATTTGCTGCACTTTCCCATCGGCTAAAACAACAATTTGCTCAGCAAGGGTCATTGCCTCTACCTGGTCGTGGGTCACATAAATCGTGGTAATGCCAAATCGCTGATGTATTCGCTTCAATTCGGCTCGCATCTCATCCCGCAGTTGAGCATCTAGATTGGAAAGAGGTTCGTCTAATAAGAATGCCTGGGGCTGACGAGCAAGAGCCCGACCCAAAGCAACCCGCTGTTGTTGTCCTCCTGATAGCTGCTTTGGCTTACGCTTGAGGAGATGCTCAATATCCAATGACCGTGCCACCTCAGTAACTCTGCTGGCGATCGCCGAATTGTCTTCACGACGCATTTTCAGCCCAAAAGCCAAATTATCAGCCACACTCAGGTGAGGATAGAGAGCATAATTCTGGAAGACCATTGCCACATCTCGCTGTCGTGCAGGAATGTTATTAACCAGTTTTTCTCCCAAATAAAGTTCGCCTTTAGTAATCGATTCTAGTCCTGCAATTGTCCGTAATACAGTAGATTTTCCGCAGCCTGAAGGACCAATCAAAACCCAAAAAGCGCGATCGGGAACCTTGAAAGTAATGTTTTCAATTGCCGTAATATTGTCAAACTGTCGGGTGATTCCTTGGAGACTGACTTGAGCCATAGGCTAACTATTCTCTTCTACCTCAATCTTCTGTCATTATAGAGATATCCATGTCCTGATCTAATTTTGTATTACTATTAAGTTAGTAAACAACTGTTAATTCCCCTAAACCATTGCTAAAATGGCATTTGTTTTCTGAAATATAACAACCTGCTGATGTCTAGAACTTCTGCTTCTGCCTTAAAAGATGGAGTCATTCTAAACAATCGCTACCGAATTGTGAAGGAGATAGGTAGAGGAGGGTTTGGTCGCGCTTATTTAGCCGAAGATACCCAACGTTACCGAGAGCTATGTGTACTTAAAGAGTTTGCCCCCCAAGTCAAAGGAGAGCGAGAATTAAATCAAGCAGAAGATTTGTTTGAACGAGAAGCAGGCATTCTCTATAAGTTAAACAATCCCCAGATTCCTAAGTTTGAAGCCTTACTCAAAACTCGTATTGATGGTCGGCGATCGCTATTTCTGGTTCAAGAATATATTGAAGGAAAAAGTTATTGGCAATTACTGCAACGCCAAGGTCGATTAACCGAGAAAGAAGTAACCAAAATGATGCTGCAAGTACTTCCTGTCTTGGACTATATTCATAATGCAGATTTGATTCATCGTGATATTTCTCCTGATAATCTAATTCGCCGCGATTTAGATGAAAAAACAGTCTTAATTGATTTTGGCTGCGTCAAACTTGCCGCTAATGCTGTTTCCAAATCAACAGGGCATTCTCTTACCTTGATTGGCAAGCAGGGTTATTCTCCCCCTGAACAGCTACATCGTGGACAAGCAGACAGAACCAGCGATCTATACTCTTTAGCTGTTAGTGCTATTGTCTTACTCACTGGCAAATCACCCGATCAACTCTACAATCATTCCCGAGGACGCTGGGACTGGAAACAAATCGAGGTTAGCTCGCGATTGACAAAAATCTTAACCAAGATGTTATCAGAAAAACCTCGCGATCGCTATCAATCAGCAACGCAGGTTCTACAAATGTTGCCCCCAGCAGAGAATGATAATTCTAGCTTAAATATAAATAGCTTTATTAGCCGCTTTCGTACCCTAATTTTGGCACCAGGAGATCATCAGGATAGCAATGCTGCTGAGGAAACTTCTAATACTACTAATACTACTCCCTTTAGATCTCAGTTATATAGCCAAATTAGCCGTTTGCGCTCTCAAACTAGCCAGGTTATCCGCAGGCAGATTACTCGCATTCCTACTCACATTCCCACCCAAGCTGATTTTAAAAGAGTTAAATCATGGCAATGGGGCATGATTACCGCAGCTGTGATTCTCGTCCCTGGATTAATTAGTTTTGCGCTGGTTAGGACTAAAATTACAGCCTCAATCAACTCTGACTTAGGACAAAATTCCTCCAAGCTCAACCTAAGCCCTAGTGAGCAAAAACTTCAGCAAGATATCTATCAAAAATTACAGTCTTTAGATATGGATGAGGCTGCTTTCTATACGCAGGTAGATCAAACTTTTTATGAGCAACATCCAGAATTAGCAGGAGTACAGCTAACTGATATTGCCGAACATCAACCCTATCGAGAAACTTGGTATCAGATTGCAGTGACCATGCTAGAGCAACAAATAGAAAGCCGCTAGTACCGCTTTGCTTAAGTAGGAAGTAGGAAGTAACAAATGCCCATAGTTCAACCCATGTAGTCAAATACAGTCAGGGTTTTAACTGAAATAAATGGTTACTCAATTTACACCTACGTCTACTATAGCCGTACAAAGTTTCATTAGGACAACTCCCGCTATTTGCTCGTGAGTAACGAGTAACGAGTAATGAGTAACGAGTAATGAGTAACAAATGTCCTAACACTGATACGTAAGGCTATAGTTGCTCGGCGAGCAATAAATAACCAACAATCAATAATTGATTAATTTGCTCTCAGACCTCTTGCTGAAGATAAAAAAACGATCATCAAATATTGCTCTTAATTTCAACAACGTTGAAGAATTTTAAAGTTAGCATTATTTGTTGACTGTTGAGGTGTTGACTGTTGACTGTTGAGGTGTTGACTGTTCACTGTTCATCAGGCTCTACAGTTTTACTAGGAGAAGCATCATAAAGCGCGTCTAACCTAGAACGAGCATCATCTACCGAAACTGAACGCATTACTAATAAAGGTTCTTCGATTACTTTACCTTTTTCGTCTAGTAACTCAGGGTGAACTTTTTTTGCCTGAGAACTATTACGTCTAGAAGCTTCATATTTTGGCGGGTAGAGCTTTTGAGTCTCGGCACTTAGGGTTATGAGACTGCGGATTAAGTTACTAACTGCTAAAAGAGCAATGATAGTAAATACTAAAATGTAAATTAAATGCAACATATGGCTTAACTTTCCCTCATAAACTCGAAAGACTAATTGTAAATATCTATAAATATGAATTTTTTATGGCTGTTTTTTAAAATTCTGGGTAAGCAACCTGAAGCACAAAAACAGGGCATATGCTCAGTGAGATGCCCCGCAAACGAGACTGTCTCAGTTTTAGTCAGTTTGATTTAACTGGCTTTTGATTTCACGTCGTTTTTGAACGATGCTCCAGCACTCGGCGACTAGCTGATGCCATGGTAACAAGATCTTGGAGTCTATTCCCGCCAAACCATCTGTGGCTTTAAACAGCATTTGCGCTGTTTGCACCTCCTGTAGACTACGAATGATTCTCTCTAATAACTGTTTCTGCTGAGAAGCAGACAGAAAGGACATTTGCTCAGACTCTAATAAAGTACGCGATCGCCCGAACCAATATTGAAAATCTGATAACAGTGGCTCTAGAACTGAGGTTAGCAACTCTTGCTCGGTGGGTTGTTCGGTAGACATCCAACTACTTTAAACTGGTTTACTTAAAATTGGTTTTTAATATTAATATTTATCTTAGCGTTATTTACATAAATCAATATAAACTTTGTTTTTTTAATATTTCTACTTTGGGTGAGTCTGATGGAGAACCCGATGACGATCTAGAATATAACGATATTACTTGCGCCCTTTATAAAAGCCAATGTCCGAAGCAGAACAACTACAACCAGCGATCAAACTACCTCGTACTAGTGAATCTAAATCTTTACAGAAGATACGTCATACTACATCTCACGTCATGGCAATGGCAGTACAGAAGCTGTTTCCTCAAGCACAGGTAACGATCGGACCTTGGACAGAAAATGGATTTTATTATGACTTTGACAGCCCCGACCCTTTTACTGATAAGGATTTAAAGAAAATTCGTAAGGAGATGATTAAAATCATCAACCGCAAGTTGCCTGTAATTCGTGAAGAGGTCAGTCGCGCTGAAGCTAAAAGCCGTATTGAGCAACAAAATGAACCTTACAAGCTAGAGATTCTCGATAGTATTCAAGAACCAATCACGATTTATCATCTGGGTGATCAGTGGTGGGATCTGTGCGCTGGTCCTCATCTAGACAGTACTGCTGAACTTGACCCTAAGGCGATCGCTTTAGAAAGTGTTGCGGGGGCATATTGGCGCGGAGATGAAACTAAAGCTCAATTGCAGCGGATCTACGGAACCGCCTGGGAAACCCCTGAACAGCTAGCTGAATATAAGCGTCGCCA
>JBCCDL010000134.1:0-10306 GCA_039030815.1 Cyanobacteria bacterium P01_A01_bin.83
AACGTGAGTTCGGGATAAGAAAAGGGACAGGTAGTAAGCTGAAAATAACGACAAATTCAGAAAACCTGCCCTATGTTTAGTTTAGACTCTTTATTTTGTTCTGTTGACGATTTTTGTATTCGATTTGAACCAGGCTGGAAGCAACAATTGTTGACACAGGGAAAATGCCGTTTTCGTAATCGCCGATTAAGTTTGAGTGAAATTATGACCATCGAAATAGCTTTTCATGCATCTGCATATAAAAACTTCAAGACATTTTACTTGGAAGTTGTGAGGGTTTACTGGTGCGATGCTTTCCCGAACTTAGTCAGTTATAACCGCTTTGTCGAATGGCAACCAGATACATTAATTCCTTTGATGGCATACCTTCGCTCTCGCTTTGTCGAAAGTACAGGAATCGGATTTGTTGACTCTACAAGTATTAAAGTCTGTCATAATCGGCGCATTAAACAGCACCGAGTTTTTAAAGCGATCGCTCTTTTGAGGTAAAACATCAGTAGATTGGTTTGCAGCCTGCTTTGCAGGCAAGCGTCGCAGAACGAACGCTTTGCGTTCGAGTCTCCTTCGGAGACGATGGCGCGACGCGCCGTACTTGGGCGCACACGCCCTGCGTTTTAAGCTTCATTTGGCTATTAATCATCGGGGGGAACTACTCAATGTAGCTTTAACAACAGGAAATATTGACGACCGAAAACCAGTTCGTGAATTGCTTAAAGGGCAATTTGGTCAATTTTTCGGTGAGCTTAGGATATATTTCCGCAGCTTTAGCTGAAGATTTAAGAAATTCTGGCATCATACTTGTGACCAAATTTAAGAAAAGAATGAAGAACAAATTAATGACAATGCTTGATAAACAGCTATTACGTAAAAGAGCCATCGTTGAATCTGTCATTGAACAGCTTAAACATATCAGTCAAATAGAACATTCACGTCATCGTTCGCCTACCAACTTTGTGGTTAATTTATTGGCTGGTTTAGTTGCCTATTGTCATCGCTCTAAAAAACCATCTATTGCCGTCGATGACTTCGTTTTATTTGCTTCTGCTTAACCCGAACTCACGTTAAATAACCTAGACTGTTTTCAATATCAAAGTTAATCTTGGTTTTTTCAGACTCCTGCTCAAAAGACTAGCAATTAATTAGAACTCAAACAAATGTTATCAAGTACTTAAATGAATCAATTACTTGATAACATTTTTAAACAGCTTTTTAATTTAATTTGAATACTTTTTGAATTGACTTTAAGAGTAATTTTTTAAGGTCTGATTTATATTGGCTAAATAGCATTTTTGATCTGAGGTCAATTGAATATCCCAGTATTCGGTAAACAAACGAGGTTCTGATTTCCCACTGAGAACGTAGCCTTCAGGAGAAAGTTTAAAATTGATCATCTCACCATTAATTTGAAGGCGAATGAAACATTTATCTTGTTCCAGCTCAACATCTAAGGGTACTATCTGAGATAAGCTGCAATTATAAACAATATCAAAATTGACACCATAGTTTCTTTGAAAAATTTCTTTCTGCTTAGTGTAAAAAGGTTCGAGGACATATTGTCTCATTGACTGAAAGTCTTTATGTGTCCAATCGTTCTGATATTGAATAAACAAAGTTTCGACTTTATCGAGTAATTCGAATTTATTAATAAAATCCTGATATTCTAATTCTCTCACTTCAGGTCGAGATGGCACTTGTTCCCATATTTGATCATCTCGACCATACCAAATAGAATATTTATTCTTAAAAAGAGGATTAATGTTTTGAGTAAATTCAATTAATTTACTGTCTTCTGTAAAGTTTTTATTAGTAGCAATATAAATAATAAAATTATATATTTGCTGCCAGAATATTACACCAGATAATCCTAAAATCAATATAGCTGATGCTTGCAGAAAACCTAAAAAGTTTTTTTCAGTAATTACAGATGAATAATTACTACTTCCTCCTCCATAACCACCTCCACCACCTCCGCCCCCTTTATTATGAACCAAGAAGCTATCTGCATAAAAATTATGATCGGGTTTAATATCAATCAAGTTATAAACAGAGATTGGTTCAAAAATATGCTCTATACTATCAATAGAAACTAAAACATTATCTCGATTTATCAGGAGATCTCCTTGCTGTAAATTTTGAACTTGAGCTAATTTAATTCCCTGAGATGTTTGTAAATAAAAAGGATGAGTACCCGTAACTTTTGTGTGATGATTTATTAGATAAAAATCTTGAGATTTGATAATTTCTATTTTGCCAATAGTTCCCTGCTCCTGTTCATGGGTAGAAGAATTATAATTAATAATGCGGTCGCCTGAATGTAATTGTTCTATTTTTTGATTACCTTCGGGAGTTAAAACCAATGTTCCCTCACCAAAGCAGCCACCGCCACCACCACCACCACGACTATAAGCAGGTTCGCAAATAGATAAGCTAATAATCAACCACAAGCAAAAGCTTATTGTGAATATTTTTAAATTAGGAAAAGTTATTTTTATAAATAAATCTGGTTTCACTTATACCAATTCTCTATAACAATGCACTAAATTAAATTTAACCCCTTTTCCCAGACACCTATATAAATTTTTCAATAGGAAAATGGATGATAACTTATCATAGTCAGTCATCATCCTCGCAAAAACACTAAAAACTCATGCCAGATTAAGCCATATAGTCAAACTATTAGCAAAATTTTAATGTATGCATACATTAATTTAAATACATTGTTTTAGTTTTGTCTGTTCTTCTCCCTGCTGTTGGTCGATATTTCTAGGATTCCAACGCGATCGCAATTCTTCGATATGCATATTCTCTTCATCTTTTTTTAGATGTCGAGGACTACTTTCAAAAGATAATGCCGAAGGTAGCGGTGCAGAATCATATTCTGCCTTGATAAATGACTCTATGTGTGCATAAGTAGGGAGAGTATCATCCGCTAAATTTACCTTCTGCTTTAATGCCGCAGAAAATAAACCTGTACCATCATCAAAGAATCTTTCTGATGTTATTCCATAACTTTCATAAGAATGAAAAGAAAGTTCATCAGGAGCCTGCGCTTTTGCCCAAGATACATAAGACCAATATTCGCTAAAAGTACCGAATTCATTGGCAGAGCGCATCATCAACACCAGCCAATGATCTTCTGATTGATAGTACTGATTGACCCGCCGTGCAAATGAGCGCAGATGTTCTTGTTTAAACCACATATGATGAGGAATAAAAGTGCCTTCATCATTGGTAAGAGGCTCAACTCCCAGCACCGAAGCAATCCAATTGTTCCATTTTGAAACAATTTCGCTATTCCCCCAACCATTATGCTGCAATAAAGCAAATGAACGCTGGATAGTATGTTCTGATTGGTTAATCAAGGGCCATGCATCTACAGGTAGTAAATCACTATCCCAAACTACATACCATTCACTCAGATCTTCAATTCCTTCATATGCTCCTAGTTTTAATAGTTGCTGATAGAACCAACCAGGAGTATAAAGAGATTGACCTAAATCCAGTTCGGCACAAATTTTCTCCTTTGATAAATCTTGAGCATTAAAAAAAGTTTCTTCTTCGTGCAGATAAAGGCTAGAGGTATGCCAATCCTGAGATTCTTGCTTGAGTATAGCAACCTGAGTAGCGGGAGCAATTACATGGATTGCTCTCGGCTCGTAGTGAGCGGTAATCCCCTCTAGTACGGCACGTGTATTCCATCGCACCCGATACAAAGGAATCACAAAATCAAAAACTTCAGAAGACATATGTCTATGATTAATATTGAGGGAACAAAGTTGAAAAAAATTAAACTGCCGATAAGGAGGGTTCAATTACAGAATTATCTTCCGCAGGTCTATGAGCCACAGTTGACGGGTCTTCAAGCCCTACATCACTACAGTGAGGTTCAATGCCCAAACCTTTTCGGGGATAAGATTGACAAATTTCTTGATACTCAGCAACTGCTTGGTCAAGATCTTCACGACTCAAGAAATTCAAATAGTCGCATTGACCAATTTGACCTTTGGGTAATGGTGCTGCTAGGTTGCCACCACGTTTCTCAAATATTTTTTGTTGAGATGCCCATAGGGTATCAGTTCTATGCATAATGTCGTGCCATAGGCTCAAACCAAAGGAACTAATTAAGCGCATAATTCGCTCAAATTGCTCTTTGTTGATCCAGTTTAGGCGATAGCTGAGATATGCTCCAAAACCCATCCCAATGGAAACTGCGTGTCCATGGAGCAAGCCTGCCTCAATCTCAAACCCAGGAGACCAGGTATGTCCATAGGCATGGGGGCGACATTGATGAGTTTCATACATGTTGTCGTATTCCGCGGCTACATAACTACGGAGTGCCGCACCCAAAATCTTTTGAGAAAGCTCATCAATTTCTGATTCAGGCTCACAGTTTATGGTGCCAAAGCGGGTTTCAATCAATCTTGCCCCTGCTTGTTCCATATCGTTAAATAATTGTGCATCCTTGGTAACAGCCATTTTGATGATCTCAATAATGCCATGACGCAACCATCCTTCTTTCAGGGTTTTAAAGAAGAAACGGTCTGTAATGGAGACTACTGGAGGATGATATGCCCCAAACAGATTTTTGTAGCCAAAGCCATCACAACAGGTTCGTGGAGAAGGACCCGCATCAATACCAGCTACAATTGAAGTAGAAAGCATAATGTAAGGGGTGTTACGGTGATAAAGAGCGCAGGCTAATCCACCTGTATCAGCTAATACTCCTCCACCAACGATTAATACGGGTTCGTTACGAGATACCCCTAAGTTTTTGAAATCACCGAGCATTTTCTCAACGGTATAGATTCCTTTGTCTACTTCCATCGCCCGATAGACAAGCTTTTCTAGTTTAATACCGTGATAGTCAAAGTAATGTTCGAGCTGTTCGCCAAAGTAGCGTTCGACATTTTGGTCTACCAAGCAAACACATCGCCCATGAGAGATGTACTGATCTCTGAGCATCAACTGCTCAGGGTCAAGAGAATTATCAACAACTTTAACTGAGGTGAAGGTGCTGGAACTTACTACTGCTTCAATAGTTTGGTCATCTGCGGTGCTTTCAACATAGCCACGACTCTCTCTATAGCTGGATGTGGGATAGATGGCATGGGGATTTTCCTGTACCAGACGTGCTGCTAAGTCCTGATAAAAATCATGCTCACTACTTGCCAAGAGGTAATTTAAGAGTTTGGTATTACCTAGTTCAGAACGGTGGATTCGATTTGCAAAATCATACCACTCTTTTCCAGCATCAGGATCAAAAGCAGATAATAACTCCGTCAATAGACCAAAAAAGCTGCTCAAAGAAAGATTAAGGCAACTTCGAAGTCGGCGACAGGCTGATAAACCTGTTACTGCATCAGCAGCAGCGAACTCTGCTCCTAAATCGCGAGAGAAGGCCCGACTGTCGATTAATGAAAGTAACAAACTTTTGAACTGCTGATTACAACAAATAGCTGCTACTGCATTATCTAAACTCTGATATGCCAGAGGCTCACAGTCGTGCTTGGAAATGAAAGCCTTAACTGCAGAGGTAGTCTTTGTCATTATTTATTCCGAAAAAAAACGGTATGTGCAAGAATTTTTAGGGTTGTGTAAGTCCCTACTTAAGTTAAATTAACATAGTTGCTCAAAAAAATTAAGAAATTGTTAGAAAAAAAGCTTCTTCGTTATTTGCATGGTATACAAGAATACATTTTAAGTGATTTTCCTGAGGAACAAATGTTCTAAATGGAATCAGCAGCAAGAGACATCATGACGACAGTATTGATTAATAAAATCAAAAACAATAGGAACTAAAGCGTAAATCACAGTTGTGACGATTTTCTGTACTGTTTTGATTATTCAATACTGATTCCTCATTTGCCTAAATTGGTACCTATCTCATAGATATTAACTAGAAATTGCTATTTGTGCTAAATCATACTTAAACATTTACCTGTATTTACTAAGATATACGGCTACAGAGAGAAGTATAGCAGCATAGAGTTAGGTCAGGAAAATTTTAGGGGATAAGTCGATCTAATTTTGGCTGTTAATCTCAAGATGTAAAAACTGGTAGCTATCGGGGTCTCGATTTGATTTGCCAATATATGCCAACTGAACTTGACTAAGGCGATCGCCTTTAGAAAACTGAAATGTTTCTGTAGCGCCTTCAACTATAAAATTGGGATTGGTTAATACTGATTGGAGTTCATCTCTACTAGTAGCTTGCTGTAGACCAGTAATGATTGCCTGGGTAGCATCATAGGACGTCGCGGTACGCCAATTGACTTGCCCACCCCATAGCTGACGGGCATCTGCGGCAAAATCTGTTGAGACTTCAGTTTGTGGTAACCAGGGAACTGATAGCACCATTTGTGCCACCGCTGCTTTTCCTGTGCCAATTGTCTCATGGGTATAGAGACTATGACTCCCTAGCAGGGCTAAACGACCTTGGTTTGCTTGGGCTAAAGAAACTGCCTGATCGATTTTTTTGACAGAAGCCGCCAGAAGAATAGCGTCACCCCTAAGAGAGATCGCTTGTTCAATTACTGTTACGGGGTTAAAGTTTTCTTGCCCCAAGTCACATTCTACTCGAGCTATCTCTCCACCATTTCGATTCATATCCGCTATGAACTCAGCAGCGAAAGAAGTACTTGCTGAACTATTTGAATCAGTACAAACGACAATTTTATTGAAGGAGCGAACTTCGGCATAGCTAGATAAAGTATTTGCCAAAACCGCAACGCTGGGGGTTGTTCGCATAATATAATCACCAATACCCGACAACTTGGTACTAGCGCTAGTAGGAGAAATCATCACCAACCCCTGTTGCTGATAAATATCGGATGCAGCCAGGGAGGTATTGCTATCGTTATGTCCAACTACAGCCAAAATATCTTGATCTGCAACTATTTGCGGTGCCAATTGAGAGACTAATTCAGGGTCGTTATCATCATTGACAATTTGAATTAGCAATTGCTTGCCCTCAATTCCTCCTTGCTGATTAACTTTTGTCTGGGCTTGAGCAATGCCACGTAAAATTTCCCAAGCAACCTCTGGCTTGCTGACTAATGGGACGCTAGCGGCGATTTTAAGGTTTTCTTGGGTGATTGCCTGAGTATTATTGAGATAGATGCGGGCTTCAGGATTATTTTTGCTAATGCTCAAAGCTTGCTTAAACTTATTTTGGGCTGAGTCATATTGACAATTAGAAAATGCCGCGGTCGCTTGATACAGAGTAATTTTGCTGCTAGGATCAAGATTATTATATTGTTGACTATCAGTTAGTAACTTGTCCCCTAAACTCATGCGAGGTGATTGAATGGTATTCAACCCCTCACATTTTGCTTCAGTTTGGAGGCTATTGGTTACCGAAGTTATTTGATCTGATTGTCTATTAAATTGTCTGATAATTGAAAATAATAACGGGATGAGTAGTAATAGACCCAAATTTTTAAGGTTAATCCACCTCACAAGATTGGACTTTTGGTTAGTGCTTTTAACTATAGTGTTAGTAGAGGCTGATTGATCGTAAGTTGGTAAGTTTTTTAACAGCAGAATCAAATCATCATAAGAATCTTTAGTGGCTAAACTGTGTTGCTCTGAATTTAACTCTGACCAAGAATTTACCGATAATGAATTTCCACTATTTACTTGAGTAACTGAACTTAAATATTCTTCCCGAATGGTATTACCCTGGTGTTTAGAAAGACCTAATTCTTGTTGCAGGTTTTTAAGATAAGTTGTTTCATCACTGCTAATTGTTCCACCTGTTTCTGTTAATAGTCTGATGAGATTTTTGGTATAAAGTAATTTCCTAATTGGCAGAGTCAAATTATCTTGCTTAAACTCTTTTATTAAGCGGTTTCTGACGATTCTTTCTACTGCAATAGCTTCCTGACCGCGAACTATTTTAACTTGGGATTCTAAAATCAAGTAGAGGAGACTCTTAGTTAGTAGCGGTTGACCTTTAGTCCACTTGATAACCAATTGTGCAACCAGCCTGGGGTCATCGGCGCGTTGCAAAACGTACATCTGTTGCACAAAATCTTCTAAAGACTGTAATAGCCTTTGAGAATATAAATTTGGCTTCATAAAAAATTTTAATTAAATGCTTTTATAGTTATTTATAGTTATCTTTATCTTGAATCATACTCATTTTTAAGTAATTTTACTGACAAAATCCGTAAACATGGGGAGTGAAAGTGATTTTTTTATAAGCTATAGCTAGAGGCTTGCTTGAGAAACATCTCTGCGTAAAGACCATTTTGGGTCATTAATTTAGCGTGAGAGCCAACTTCTACAATACGACTGTTTGCTAATACCACAATCCGATCTGCTAACTGTACCGTTGAGAAACGATGACTAACAAAAAAGGTCATTTTCCCTGCGGTCAATGTCCGAAACTTCTCAAACAGTTCATACTCAGCGATCGCATCAAGTGCCGCAGTTGGTTCATCTAAAATTAGAATCGGTGCATCGGTCATGAATGCCCTAGCCATGCCAATTTTTTGCCATTGTCCCCCTGAAAGATCGACTCCTCCTTTAAACATTTTTCCTAGACGAGTTTGCAATCGGTGGGGTAAGGTTTTGATTACTGGTGCGGCACCTGAATCGATTGCCGCCTGTTTAATTTTAGATTGATTTTCTCTCTGGGGTAAGTTACCAAAGCCAATGTTGTCTTGTACACTAAGTTGATAACGGGCGAAATCTTGGTTAAGTACGCCAATATTATTATGTAACTCTGATAATTTTATTTCTGGTAGCGGTATCCCGTCGATGGAGATTGTGCCTGAATCTACATCATATAAGCGAGTCAGGAGCTTGAGCAGAGTGGTTTTCCCTGCACCATTAAGACCCACCAAAGCAATACTTTCCCCTGGCTTAACATCTAAATTAAGGTCGCACAAGGTAGGTTGAGCTGCCCCAGGATAAGTAAAGCTCACATTACGCAGTGACAATCCATAAGTAATAGGCTGAGGAAAAGATTGAGGACGATGCGGATTAACTATCTGCGGTTTAAGATTAAGAAACTCAAAATATTGCCAGACGTAGAGATTTGATTCGTAGATTTTAGCAATATTTTCCAAAATAGCGGGCAATAACTGCTGTGCCTGGCTAAATGCCCCTGTATACATGGTAAAGTCGCCGACGGAAATTTTACCGCCAATAGTTTTAACCAAAGTCCAGCCATATGCCAGATAAAAGCCACTATTTACCAAAATTCCCGCTAAACCGCGCATTCTCGTATATTCACTGGCGATCGCTGCTGACTTATGATTAAAATCAGCCCGAATTTCCCGCCATTGCCCTAAAAGGTGGCGACCTAAATTAAACAGCCTGACTTCCTTGGCAAATTCGGGATTGGTTAAAATTTGATGGATATAATTTGATAAGCGACCGCTTTCGGTTTCCCTACGAGTCATCCAAAAACGTCTGCCAGAGTAAATAATGCTGGTACCAAATGAGGGCAGGGCGGTAACCAACAGTAAAGGAATAATGGCTAGATTAAACTGCAACAATAAACCCAGCAAACTTATCAAGGTCACTCCCTGCCCAAAGATAGCAGTAAGAGTCTGAATTACTCTTACTGGATGATTGCTGCCGCTATTTTGAGCGCGGGCTAGGGTGTCGTAAAATTCTGGGGATTCAAAATGAGCCAGATCGAGCTGGGTAGACTTTTCCAGTATGAGGTATTTAGTATGTAGGTCGAGGCGATCGCTAAATATTTGACTGATATACAGACTTGCCTGATTAGAAATTGCGCCCAGCAAGCTGACACCAAACCGCATCGCTACTAAAACAATCAGCGATCGCCAGATAAAGTCATTATTACCCCAATTGGCAATGACTAAATCAATGATCGCCTTGTTAATTAGCAGCATCAAAGCAGGGATTGCAGACTGTAAACCCTTAATGGCTAGAGATAAGATTAAATAAAGGGGAGTGGCTTGCCACACTAAACCCAGCAGCAAGCCAATATTAACTAAGATTCTTTGGGAGCGCCTTCTAGAAGTTGTCAAAGAGTTTTTAGATCGTTACAAGCTTATTTAATTTAGCTCATTTCTAATTATTTCTCTTCCAGTATGATCGCCTTTTCATAATTAAAAAGTTTATAGAGCGATCGCTCGGTGATTTATCCCGTCTACTCTAATCTCAAACGGGAACGTATGATATTTTTGTACTAATTTAACATCGCCTTTTCATAATCAAGAAGTTTATAGAGCAATCGCTCGGCGATTTATCCCGTCTACTCTAATCTCAAACGGAATCGTATGATATTTTTGTACTATTTCAATATCATCGCCTTTTCATAATCAAG
>JBCCDL010000135.1:0-10222 GCA_039030815.1 Cyanobacteria bacterium P01_A01_bin.83
AAACCAAGAGAGATTATACCTTTACCCAAAAGATAAGGCTTGTATCCCTCGTAACAACTTAAGATTTTCACTCACAAGACTAAAATCACATAAATATATTAGCCGAACTTATTGTTAAGTTTCCAGTTAATGGTATTTAAAGTATCAGGCTGCAATTAAATACTGATTAACATTACTCATCAGTTGCATTTATTTTACTGAGGTACACTATAGAGTAAATAACGTTAACATAAATTAATAATAAAATATTTCAGTTCACCAATGTCCATAACTGACAAAGTCAACGCAAATCCTGTATTTCCAAGGCAGGGTAATGTTGACCAAACCTTGATACAATCTGTCCCAGGTACATATTGGCAGTGGCGGGACAATTCCATTTACTATGTTTGTGCAGGAAATCCCCAAGACAACAAACCTCCCCTACTGCTTGTACATGGCTTTGGTGCATCTACCGATCACTGGCGTAAAAACATTGACCAACTGCAAGCAGATTTTCAAGTTTGGGCAATAGATTTGCTTGGTTTTGGTCGTTCAGCTAAACCTAGGCAAGAGTATAATGCTGCACTTTGGCGAGAACAGCTACATGACTTTATCACCGAAGTTATTGGGCAGCCTACAGTATTAGCTGGAAATTCCCTCGGAGGTTATGCTTCTCTTTGCGTAGCAGCAGATTATCCTCAGTCCACCGCAGGTTTGATATTGCTTAATAGTGCAGGTCCTTTTTCCGATACAACAGCCAATTCTGCATCAAAATCTGGTTCTAATTTCAGAGGAAAATTGATGCGGTCAATTTTTCTACAGCCATGGGCGAGTTTTTTGCTGTTTCAATATGTCCGCCGTCGCTCTATAATTCGTAAGACGCTTAATAGCGTTTATTTCGATTCTAAGGCTGTAACAGAGCAATTAGTTGAGGATATATATCGTCCTTCTTGCGATCAAGGGGCAGCGGATGTGTTTAACGCCGTATTCAAAACTCCCCAGGGAGAAAAAGTCGATGTCTTGTTAAGCAAAATGCAATGTCCGCTAATGCTGCTTTGGGGAGAGAAAGATCCCTGGATTAATGCTAGAGAAAAAGGATCTAAGTTTCGTCAATATTGTTCTCAGGTTACAGAACATTATCTGGAAGCTGGTCACTGTCCCCATGATGAGGTTCCAGAACAGGTCAATGCCCTGATCAAAGACTGGGTTTTAGACCTCGGTGGGCTAGAATCTTAATTGCTGTCTTCTTAATAATTTGTTACAAGATAAGAGTAACTCAATCTATAGCTCTATGTTTGGTGGATTTGTTGGATTTGGTAATAATAAAGGCGGAGATTGGGGCGAAAATCTAATCAATACTGTCGCAAGCAACACGATCCGCCACCTATTTACTCGTAGCGAGTCAGTGGACGTGTCAGTGAAATGTAATCCGTCTAGCAAACTACTCCAAGGAACAATCGACAGCTTCAAAATGAGTGGTCGTGGTTTAGTTATTCGTAAGCAGTTTCGCACCGAAGAAATGTCGTTTGAGACTGATGCGGTGTCAATTGATTTTGGTTCGGCGGTACAGGGAAAGATAGCCCTCAAGCAGCCTACTCAGGCGATCGCTCAAGTAAAATTGTCTCAAGATGATATTAATAAATCTTTTGAAGCAGATTTAGTCAGGAAGCGATTAGAAAATTTAACTCCCGATGCCCTGACTGATATATCTGGAGGAGAACCAATTTCTTTTACTGATGTCGAGGTAAAGCTACTACCTGATAATGAAGTGAAGCTTTCTGCCAAGGCAATTTGGGGCGAGAAAACTATTCCCGTAAGTCTTAGATGTGTTTTGGGTATTGGAAAACGCAGAAGAGTCAAGTTTGAAGAAGTAAAATTTGAGCCAGCGGACATTGCTCCTGAATTACAAGATACCTCTAAGCAGCTGACCTTAGCATTAGGGGAAATTTTGAATGAGATGGTTGATTTAGACAAGTTTAATCTTGATGGAGTTAAGTTGCGTCTGAATCGTTTACAAACAGAAGGAAAAATGCTGTTGTTTAGCGGCTATGCTCAGATTGAGAGAGTTCCTCAGACAGGCTAGTAATAATAGCTAAATAACTGATGTTACGTACTAATTAATCTGTTAGGACTGGGTAAAGGGCAAAGGGCAAAGGGTAAACCAATCCTTTTTCGTTGCTCATTGAAAGTACTTATTTTTCGTGATGTTGCGTAACATCAGTAAATAAGAAAATTAGAAATGTCTACTAAACGGATATCCCGCCGCGATTTTAGGTTCAATAAATTTTATTTGCATTATTGTAGATTGTTAGAGAAAATTGAACCTCATCTAACTTTTAATGACTGATAAAGTGTGTGGGAGTTCAATTTGTATGAAAATCAAGTCGATTACTGTAAGTCTCGGTTTAGGAATATTGGGCGGTTTATCAGCACTAGTTCTATCTCCAATTGAAACTAGTCGTAAGACCTTAGCCCAAGAAACAACCCCTTTATGTCCTCTTCCTGCAAATATTGCGATCACATTTCTCGGAGCTAAATGTAGGGAAGTCACGTTGCAAATGCCACAGACTTTTTTCCGCTACTATAGCAATGATGGTAATAAAACAGGTCGATATTTAACTACTGATCAATATCAAACAAATGCAGAAACGATCAGTAATCTAGCTCTCAAGCAAGAATGGGGTAATGAAGCCTACAAGATGTTGTCAATAACTTTACCTGCTGGAACAACAGTCTATCAAGGAAGAGTAGCACCACAAATTCCATTCTCTTGCTATCGAGGTAGGGGACAGCAAACCTTTATTAAAGACTCAAGAGATCCTAGTTTACCTTGGGTTGAAGGACCAACTCTAGCCAAGGATTTCACCTCCTGCCCTTAAAGTTCTATGGAAAGCAAAAAACTAGAATTTATTCAATTAATCGATCATGCGCTGAAGATTGTTGAACAGACAAAGTCCCAGAATCAAATTGAGCAATTAAATAACTTGACTGGTGTCTTACAAACTATTAAGAGTCAGGCATTAGCGGATCAACTAGAACCATCCCAAGGGATCTCAACCCTAGGATTATCCCGTGGAGTAGCCGACTGGGTTGATTCACTAGACTCGCCTTTATTAAAAGCTGTAGGGGCAATTGAGCAACATTACCAAAAACATTTATAGCTCTGGTTTCATCAGTTAGTTTAATTGTAAAGATTGAAAAACCTCTTTAGTGCGATCGCTATTTGTTCTACCACAACTTTTTTCTCCCTTGTTTAAGTTTAAGAGCCTAAAGAAAGATAAACTTGAAGTTGTCTTATCATATCTCTTTAGTTAGTGCATCACCAGAATTGATTTATGTTCTTGATGGCTAATGAAGCTCTGTGGCATTAATATTTAATTTTAAGAATGATTGATCGCGGATTATTTAATTTATCTGGGCAGACTCAAAAATATCGCAGCTTTTGGCAGATGAAATTGCCTTCTAAGTCTAAATTACTTTTACCTGTTAACCAGCTTGTTATTTGCTTTCTTGTCCTAGTAACTTGCTTTGCCCTTTGGGTTGCACCTGCATCAGCCAATATTGACGATGACCGCTACGAAGGAAACATATATATACTTTATGGCGGTAATGGTTCTTTGGTGCCGCCTCGGATGGATCTGGCAACTTCGCTTAAACGAGAAAAACCAGCAATTTTAGTATTTTATGTAGACGATAGTAGTGATTGCAAGCAATTCTCAATTGTAGTTACCCGACTGCAAGAATTTTATGGACGTGCAGCTAGTATCATTCCTATTAGCATTGATTCTTTAGTTGACAAAGAATATAGCCCCGAAGAACCTGGTTATTACTACAGCGGTGTGGTGCCAGAAACAGTAATCCTCGATCAACAGGGAAAGGTGGTCTATGACGGTAAAGGACAAGTTCCCTATGAAGAAATGGACGATGTTTTACGGGAAGTGTTTGACCTGCTACCGCGTTCTGAGTCTCAAGTTTTAAAACGTCGTTCTTTTAATGAGTTTAATTCAGGCATGACTTCAGAATAAAAGATGTATCTTATTTTTCTGATTAAATTGGGCGATTAAGTACCAGAAAAACAACATCAACCCGAAAATTTAGCGATGGCATAAGGAGATAATTTAAAAGTTTTGTTAATATTACCTTGTTTCCTCTTTACAGAACGGGTGCTTTTAACTAATGTACGGGGAGTGGCGTGTAACATTTCATATTTAATACCTTGTGACATCAATCCTTCCATATTGAGATTAACAACTTGATCAGAAAGATTGACGATCAGGGCTCTTTGTTCAACGCTATTGTCAAATAACCATCCGTAAAGAGCTGGATAGCTATAGTTATCTTTACCTACCAGTTGCAAATCTTGAGAAAAATCAATTTTTCGAGCATTAGACATTCCTTCAATTGATTCATTAAAAAGCTGCAAAACCAATCCAGTAGCCGACAATTTAAAGGGTGAACTAGAGTTTATATTGCCTGATAGCTCATCTGCATAAACTGCCTGAAACATCGGATTTCCCAGTAAACTGTGATTGCAAATTACCTTAATACGCTGATCTTCTAAAAAGAGTAATGCCATCTCTAGCGCGTACAAGCCATGAGCCCAACTTCCAGTAACTCTTCGGTCGAAATTATGACCAGGTACAGTGGCTTTTTCTATGAAATTGTATTCAGTAATCCAAAGATTCATCTCATCAGGAATTAATTGATAGGCATCCCGTTCTTGGGTAATTTGCCATATTCGAAAAGGCTCCCCCAAAATAGTTGATACTTCTTCTGATTCAAAAAATGGATACTTTAACTTAGGAGCGACTCGACTTTCAAGACCATGACTTTCGTAGATGTGGAGTGAAACTGCATCTGAAATATCTGCAACTTGATTTAGGAGATGTTTATTCCAATATTGTAGCCGTTTGGGCTTGTCAGTTTCTGGAACAACACCAACAACAGAAATTTCGCTCTGAGGAAATTCTTGTTTAATCGCGGTTATCCAAAGTTTTGCTTTTGCAGCATAATCTTGAGGTGTGGGAAAAAACTTTTTATAATTCCGAATATTAAAGTAGAATTCATTCCCCAACTCAATATATTTTACTTTCATGCCCAATTCTGAAGCTCGCTTTAACATCTCTATTTGACTATTTAAATTGGATGTCAACATATTCAAAACGAATATAGGTTCTGTATTGGATAACTTTAGTCCTGTCTGAATATCCTCTAAACGACTAGCTTGATATCTCCGAGCTTTATACTTTAAGAAATTAGGCAATCCTTTGGGTAGACTGGTTGTATCTTCAATAATCCCTCCTCTGCGCCAGTCCCAATAGTTCGCGACAGTTCCACCAGGAAGTCGCAGAATTTTAGCATTAAGTTGCTGAACTATGTTACCCAAGTCACGATCTCTCCATGAAGGAATTGTTACAGAATTAACATTAAAGCAGGCAAGCTTTGCATTTAATGGGCGACTAGTTTCAGTTAACGTTGCCTTTATTGTTGGCTCTTGAGGGTGATCATCCTCGTTTATGGATGAAACCACAGCACCAAAGTCTCGATATGCACAGGACTTAACAGCCAAACCAAGTAAAAGAAATAAGATAATCAAGGTAAGTCTTTTATTTCGACTAGAATAAAAAAGACGATGAAACAACGATGCCAGAATAGAGAGTTGCATCTGCAAGTTAATAACAAATATTTTTATGAGGTTTATCAAATTCTGATGCATTTAAACTCTTTATATTTTCTTGATAGTCCTACGATTATGAGGTGAATCAACAGTTCCAAAGGATAACTCTTCACATATGGGTTTGGCTAGCTGCAGATGCAGCAACTCGTGAAATTGATTGAACAAAGAAAGGACTAACCCGCATCAAGCCAAGGTTTCCTTAGTATGGGCAAGTCTTAATTATTGGTGATTATATTGGCTCACAATGAAAAGGCAGCCAGAGAATTCCAGGATTTTCTACCTTCGGTTGATCCGAACTATAAGTCATTTATATTATTATTTTTGAGATAGAATTTTCTGATATAAAGATAAAATTTTTTCGTAATGTAGTTCAGGACAAAATTTAGTTTCTACTTTTAATCTGCCAGCTAGACCCATTTCTACAGCTTTGTGTCGATGTGTTGCCATCCATAGCATTCTAGATTGGAGTTCTTCAACATTACCTGGAGAGACTAAATAGCCGTCAACTGTGTCAGTTACGATCTCTGTCATCCCACCAATTCGACTGGCAATGACTGGTCGCCCATGAGCGAAAGATTCCACCAGAGTAAAACCAAAAGTTTCATACCATTCTGAAGGAGCTATAGTGCAAATACTGTTCCGAATTAAGGGTAATAATTCATCTTTTTGCTTAAAACCTAACAACTTGATGTGCTGTAGATTTCTTTTTTCAATAACTTTCTCCAATTCAAAACGTGCTTCTCCATCACCAACAATTAGTAGAGGAACATTTTTGAGAGTAGATGCTGCTTCAACAAGAGTAAAAATTCCCTTGTAATCCTCCAATCTTCCAAAATACAGCAAGTATTCACCAGGTCTGTAGTTTGGTTCAATTTCTGAAGTGTCTATAAAATTGTGGACGGTAGTTAGCTTTTCCGCAGGAATTCCTAATTCAATCATTTTTTTCCGCTGAAAATGGCTAACTGTAATAAAATGGTCAATCTTACTTATTGAACCAAATGCTCTGGAAACATACGACTCCATACTACTTAACATAGATCGCGACAAAGATCCTCGATTACAACGCTTACGCATGGCATGCCAAAAGTTTTTTCCTTGACAAGCTTGACAAATTTCTCCATCAGAAATTAGCGTATAAACTGGACAAACGATTTTGTATTCGTGAAGAGTTTGAATAATTGGCACTCTTGCTTGTCTTAGGGGTTCTAAGATGGAAGCTGTCAGCTTTCCATAATAAATATGCAGATGAGCTATATCAATAGGAACATCCTCTATTAAGTTTTTTATGGCGCTCTCGGCTGGCTTTGAGTAAATAAACCGCAGCAGGTCTATTAAAGTTGGAGAAGCAAAATTTACTTCTGGGGCAAAATACCTCGACCAAGGTGTAGATTCATTTTTAGGACTATCAGCAGCAAAAGGAATTACACAGTGACCATGCTGATGTAATAAATTTGAGAGAATAAATTGATAACGATCTGAGCCACCATGAATATGGTAATTTTGTCCTGCATTAAGAATAGTAAATGTCATGTTTTTTTCTCACCTGCTAACAAATAATTTTCTCGGACAGCAGAACAAGAATTAATTACTAATCCTGCTAAAAGCCAAAAGTAAAAAGTAAAAGTTTGGATTTCCCAAATTTTTTCAATCCAAGCATAAATAAAAGAGACTAAGATTAGAGTGCAAAATATTGCACCCAGTGATTGATATTCAGAATCTTCAGCATGACAAATTAACCATCTTGCAGCTAGGTAAAGACGCAAAATAATTAAAAGGTAAATTCCTAGTCCTGTAACTCCATAATATGCAAGCATAGCTACCCAATAAACATCTTCAAAAGTTTCAGTTACTTCAAAGCGCTTTTGAGCTAATGTACTAGAAGAATTTAGTTTAATTAAAGTGTTTCTTACTACATTTTGATTGGGACTGATTCCAAACCAAATTTTGTCAGAACCCAATACCGAGCGACTTACAGTTTGAATCATCCATCCCCGCGAATTTTCACTAGCTTGTTCATAATAATCTGGAGTAAAAATTTGCACTAAATATACACTGGGATCGATCGACTCTTTTCTAGCATCCGTACCAGAAAAAGAAATTTGCTCTAGATTGATTGACAGTAAAACTAAAGCTAATCCTAAGGCAAACATTGTGTAAAGCCAGCTGATTACTAAAGCTTTCTTTTTTTTACCAAGATGGAGTAACAAAACTACTGGTATCAATAGAATAATTATTAAGCTGGCACGTTTCAATGTGGCAAAAATTCCGAAAAAAATAACTAAAGTCCATAGCAATCCGTTTCGCGTAAAGTAATAACTTTTTCCTGTTTTAAATGTCTTGACTAAAAATATGGAAAAAGCCACAAAAATAAAGGATGTAAAAGCAGCAGGTCTACCTATAGTTCCTACTGCCGCTCCCACCTTGGTTCCAGTCATATATCTTTCATGACCTCCAAAAGAAACACCAGAGCCACGTGGTACAAATAATTTTGTGATACTTCGAGGGGAAAAATACTGGACAGTAGCCAAGACGCTTTGAATCAAGCAAATTGTCTTCAGACTTTTAAAGAGCAAATTCAACTGCTGTTTAGAAATTTTTGAATTGACAATAAGATAGTAAACTGCAACATACCTCAGCAAAGGTCGCAGATTCACTAAACTACCTGCTATGGGAGCTTGATTAATACTAATAGATATAAATGATACGATTATAAATGCTATTAATAATAGATCTATCGGTGTAGTTTTAAATGTTTTTTTGCCAGATACGCTATCGTATATCAGTTTTATGAAAAGTGCGTAAATAATTAATTCTCCGGTCGTTATTTTGAAGAAAAAGAGAATTGAGCCATGCAAAGGGAGCAATTTAACAAAAAATTCTTCAAAAGGCAGATATATGGCAAGCCCATAAATTATCCAAAATGATAACTGCTGCCTCTGTTTGGAATTTTCATACCAATATTTCGTTTTGTCTAGAAATCTACGCATTAAGCTTAAGCTCATTTTCATCTAAACTTTGTACCAAGGAACTGAGTAACCGAGCAAATTTTCTAATGTTTGAATTTCTGCTTGATAGTATTCTTTTAATTTAGTTTCAATTTCTGGGGATATTTTTATTTGTTCTGTAGAACGAGAATTTAAGCGATAATAAACCTTAGAATCAAACAACTTTCGCAACTGACGTAACCAATAATGGATCGGTAAATTATGGGTATACTTACGAACATAAGTGCGTAAGCGTCCGTAAGCACCATGCAAAGAAGCATTTTTCATTGTTCCGCTACGGTTGAATATTTGAAAAGTGTAGTCGCTATAAAAATCTGGATTAATTTTGGCAAATAAGCAAATTTCTTCAAGAACTAACTGGGGATTCTGGCAAAGATCTTCGTAAAAGGCTACATAAACATTATCTCGACCTATTGTGTCAAAATAGTGCTTTATATAGCTCGAATAACATCCCTGCTCTAAAGCACTTAGAAAGTAGAGTTGAAGATTAGATTTGCTGTGTTTAGTTTGTAAACTTATTTTTTGCTGGTTAGCTAGTTGGCGGTAATTACTCTCTAATTGATTTTCGATATATTGGTCAAAGGTTATCTCAGGAGAGATATTCGCGCTTTGCCGAGCAAATTTATACCAGGAAATAATTCTGGAAATAGGTTCTCGCAGAAGAAAAACTATTTTGGCATCAGGTAGTAATTGTTTGATTCTTTGGGGTGTACCAACTGAATAGAGATAGTCAGGGGATGCTTCTAAATGCAGAGAATTACCCTTTTTCTGTTTGGGAAAAAATTCTTGGTATTTTTCTATGCCATCTGTCCATTTTGCTGCTATGGGTGAAATTGGATAGTCTAGGTCGAGAAAAAAGCGTGTTTCTTTTAACGTTGAACCATTCACTTGGGGATGATCGGAGAGATAGAAATATAATGAAGTAGTCGCAGCTTTCGTCGTCCCGCCAATAATCAGGTGTTTGTTCTGTATAGGAATAGTAAATGTCATTTTGGTTTTATTTTTTCAATATAAAATTAGCTCAATAAAAAATCCCATAGCATTTTTATAATTTAGCCTTTGATAATTAATTTTGCCCTTTTATCAAAAACAATTTAACCCCCGATTTTTGCAGAACATAAATAATCGCTATTACATTTACTAAGGCAGCCAAAGGTGTAGAAATTGCGATTCCAATCAAGCCTAGCCATTGCAAAAATAGCCATGCCAGAAAAACACCTACTAATGTCATACCAATCGTAATGTAGAAAACAGCTCTATAGGCTCTTAGGGCGTATAAACCAGCATTGATTACTGGAATTATAGAAATGAAAATCAAACTCAGACCCAACCAAGTAAAAACTTGAGAAGTTTGCTTGATCGAAGCTTCGTTAAAATAACCATGTCCGTAGAGTAAATTAATCGCTAATTCATTAAAAAAGACGATAAAAATCACCGCAGGTATGCTCACCAACAGCACTTTAATAATGTTTCTTTGCATTAAAGATGCTAACCGTGACTTTTGCCCTGTTATTTCGTGTTCGGTCATGGTTGGCAAGCTAGTAGTAGCAATGCTAACACC
>JBCCDL010000136.1:0-10053 GCA_039030815.1 Cyanobacteria bacterium P01_A01_bin.83
CCCGAATTGCAATCTTGGCGGGGAATGGCTGCGTCTGGTCTCAAGCGAGCCAAGAGATTCTGAACTTTGCTAAAGAGTTTGATATTCCTATAGTGACAACACTACGGGCAAAGGGTCTGATTTCAGAAGAAGAAGAGCTTTCATTTGGTTTTTTTGGTGTAAGCGGTACGCTGCAAGCCAACAAGGTAGTCATGGGAGATAAAGATAATCCCGATATTGATGAAGCGGAGGTGCTACTTGTTTTGGGAGCAACGCTGAACGAAAACAATACTTATGCTTGGTGGAATGAAGATGGGAGGACATTTCCGCCATCAAAAGCTATAATCCGCGTCGATATCAACCCAAACAACGTAACTGGGAAGAACTATCAAGAAACATTTGTTACTGGTGATGTCAAAACTTTTCTCAACTGGCTGCAAGCTAATAAAGCAGAGTTTGAGGATAAGCTACACGACAGCCAATCAGAGCGTAAGATATGGCTGGAGGCAATTAGAGATACTCCATATTACGATGGTGAACCTGAAGCAACGCGAGAAAGCAACCAAGCGCCGATTCACCCAGGGCGACTTGTTAAGGAATTGCGCCAGATTTCACCACGCAACACCTTGCTAGTTGTGGATTCAGGCGCACATTCCTATCACGTTCCCCATCACTGGAAATCTTATGCTCCCAATGAGTTCTTTATTTTGACCAATACTGGACCAATGGGTTACGGGGTGGCATTTGCGATTGGGGTGAAGATGGCACGCCCCCACCAGCCTTGTGTCGCAGTTGTAGGAGACGGTAGTTTGTTAATGCATGGCATGGAAATTTATACTGCCGTTCGGTACAAGGTGCCATTAGTCATTGTGGTAATCAATAACGAAGTACTTGGCAATATATACTTGCGTTCTATCGATGAAAAAGATCCTTGGTCAGATAAGGCACGAGAATTAGCTGAGATTAATCCCAGGTTAAAATGTGTGGATTTTGCACGTAGTCTTGGCGCTGATGGAATCGTAGTTAAAGATCCTGGTGAGTTGGCAGGCGCTTTTAAAAAAGCATTTGAGTTCGCTGAATCTAGAAATTTACCGTTCGTAGTCGATGTCTGGTGTTGTAAAGATTGCCTAGTACCAAACTCTCCCTATGATTATGAGAGACCACCCGAGGATAGGCGAGATGATCCAGATTCAACGATATCACATCAATCGAGGCGCAAACATCGATAAGATTTCCAATTTAATAAACGGCGTTGCATCATCATCGAATGGTTTAGGTTGACTGGGAAACTTGGAGACTAGGAGAGGAGGTGAACAATTAATCTTCTCTATTCAGAATCATCCCGTAAAGAATGCAACGTCCAGTAAACTAGAAAGAACCTAAAATCTGTATGAAATATCACACGTCAATCGAACAGCAGCTCGCTCAAATTAAGAATGAAGACAAGGGTAGACCACGAAAAAAAATTCTGATTCTCGGTGCGGGAATGGCGGGGCTGGCGGCTGGTTATGAACTCGCTCAACTAGGTCATCAGGTGCAAATTTTTGACGCATCCTCGCGCTTGGGCGGTCGGGTCTGGACTCATCGGTTTAAAAATGGACAATATGGGGAATTTGGTGCAATGCGTATTCCTGCTTCCCATGACTATACTCGGCATTACATTACTCAACTTGGGCTTGAATTAAGACCTTTTATCAACACAAGTGATGAAACCTATCGTGACTTTGAGGGAACTGTTTTCAAGGCAAGGTGTACGTCTTCAACAATTGGTGATTTGTTTAATTTATCGCAACGAGATCGAGATGCAGTTAATCAGGACGGTCACGATGGGGTATTTTTGCGAATCATAAATTATTTATTGTCTTTATTGTCTGAAACAGAAAAAAGACAATTATTTGGTAGCGGACCTTTATCTGACAGGCTGAATCGATGGGATACACAATCGTTACTACAAACGTTACGCCATTACGCAGATACCTCTGATGCAGTGCGATTAATAGGAAAAGCAACTGTCCTTGACGACTACTGGCATCGTTCCACGCTGATGTTTATCCGCGAAGAAATTGATGAAGCTTTTAGCGGTCTTGAAGAAATTGTTGGGGGCATGGATTGCCTTCCCAACAAATTAGCCGACGCACCCCTTCCCCACGGGACATTACGAGACCTTATGACTTTCAATAGAGAAGTATATTCTATAGACTACGATCATCAAGGAGTTGCCATAACATTTAAGCAGCAGGGGAGGCTTGATACAGTAACATTTCCTTATGTATTATGTACGATTCCCTTTTCTGTCCTGCGTCGAATCGATATTAAAGGGCTGCCTGGCAGCAAAAAAATCAAGGATGCAATTCAGGGCTTAACCTATCATTCTTCAACGAAGGTTTTGGTTAATTGTCGAAAACGATTTTGGGAACTGGAGCATGGAATTTATGGTGGTGCATCTCTCACAGATGCTATTTCTCGAATGACCTTTTATCCTTCAGATAATGAAACAGAAAAAAATACAGAAATCAGCGAGGGTCCTGGAGTGCTACTGGGCAGCTATACCTGGGGTGCTACAGCACGGCGATTGGGCTTATTAAGTTCTCACAAACGAGGCGATTTGGTTATAGATAAAATTAGGCGATTTCATCCTGAGATCAAAGACTATCTCGATGCAGAAGATCCCTATGCCTCGATGGCTTGGGATCAGTATTTATGGGCTGCGGGGGCTTTTGCTTCCCCTAACCCACATGACCTTCAGAGGTTTTTTCCCGAAGCAAGTCAACCAGCAGGGCGTTTGTTTTTTGCAGGGGAACATCTATCGCCCTACCCATCGTGGATACAAGGTGCATTATGGTCGGCGCTGCAAGCAGTGATGCAAATCACTTCATCTTAGTTTCGTCCCATGCCTAGCTGGTCATTTTAACCTGCTGTGATTACGGGTATTATTGCTAACCTGAGTTCGGGATAAGCTTAAATCCTTGTCTAGCAAGAGATTTAAGTGAGTGAAACAACTTATTTTTGGCTTCTATTTCAACATTTGCAAATTACTCAAATGCTGAAAGGCTTAAGGCTTAGAGCTACCCCTGTTAAGGTGAGCTTTTGTACTAAGACAATTTAGTAATATTCAACGAAATAAAAGGGTTATCGAAAATTTTTTTGATTCGTAGAGTGGGCATTGCTCACCCTACCACCACTGTCTCTATTTATCTAAAGTTTTTAGTTTTTAGTTTTTAGTTTAAGTTCAGGACGGCGCCATCGCGCGGTGAAGCGATCAATTGATCGCTTCACGTGTTTAAGACTATATCTGAACGACTAATAACTAATTACTAACGAGTTTATTAAAAAGCAATCGCGTCTTGAAACACTTGTAAATTCGAGATAGTACTTTTGTTCACCTTAACAGGCTTAGAGCTTAAAGCTACCCCGTGCCGACTGAGCTTGTTAACCCGAACTCACGTTATTGCTAATCGCAGAGTGTGCGATCGCTATCTTGAACTCTTGTATTATTCTGCAAGTAATCTTGGATCTGGCTGCATGCATATTCGAGTTCATTGAGATCTAAAAGCGGTTTTAAATTCCACAGAATTACAGTGTTATCCGCTGAAGCCGAAGCTAGGATCTGTCCATCGGGGCTGTAATCTATTCCCCAAACACCAGCACCATGACGCTTTAAAGTCTTTAACAGCCTACCGTCAAGGCTCCAGAGTTTCACGGTAGTGTCTGTTGAAGCTGAGGCAATTGTTTGTCCGCCAGGACTAAAAACGAGATCTTCTACGTTCGCGTTGCTCTCTTCTATGGTCTTACGTAAACTGCCGTCAAGATTCCAAAGTTTGATAGTGCGATCGCTAGAACCTGAAGCAATTATCTGCCCATTTGGGTTGATGTCCCCTCCTAAAATCGTTTCGCTGTGCCCCTCTATGGTCTTGAGTAATACGCCGTCAAGATTCCAAAACCTGAGAGTTTTGTCATTAGAAACCGAGATGAGGGTCTGTCCATCAGGACTGAAAAATACTTCTAAAATCGAACTCTTATGACCCATGAGTGTTTTGAGTAAACTACCATCGCGATTCCAAAGTTTGATCGTTTGATCGTCAGAAGCTGAGGCGATTGTTTGTCCATCAGGGCTATAGCTTACATTCCAAATCGCTGCACTATGACCAGTGAGTGTTTTGAGTAAACTACCATCGCGATTCCAAAGTTTGATCGTTTGATCGTCAGAAGCTGAGGCAATTGTTTGTCCATCAGGACTAAAAGCAACACTATAAACCCGACTACGATGTCCTTGAAGTGTCTTTAGGAGGGTACCGTCAATATCCCAGAGTTTGACGGTTTGATCGTCAGAAGCCGAAGCAACAGTTTTGCCATTGGGGCTGAATGACACGCCAGTAATTCCAGCACTATGTCCCGAAAGAATCGTGAGTAAAGGGTTTTTATATTGCCATAGTCGAACCGTAGCATCCCAACTGGCTGATGCAATTGTCTTGCCGTCGGGACTAAACTCTACTTGCCAAACAATATCTCCATGCCCCGCAAGCGTCGTTGTCAGTATGCCATCAAGATTCCAGAGTTTTATGGTTTTGTCTGCTGAAGTCGAAGCGATGGTCTGACCATCGGGACTAAATGCGACACTGGTTACTTCAGCACTATGACCCTGAAGCATATTCTGCAAAGTGCCGTTAATATTCCAGAGTTTGATGGTTTGATCATCAGAAGCCGAAGCGATGGTCTTACTATCGGGGCTAAACGCGACACTGGTTACTTCAGCACTATGACCCTTAATTGTTTTTTGCAATGTGCCGTTAATATTCCAAAGTTTTATGCTTTGATCATCAGAAGCCGAAGCGATGGTCTGACCATCGGGACTAAATGCGACACTGGTTACTTCAGCACTATGACCCTTAATTGTTTTTTGTAATGTGCCGTTGATCTTCCAGAGTTTGATGGTTTGATCCTCAGAAGCCGAAGCGATGGTCTGACCATCGGGGCTAAATGCGACACTGGTTACTTCAGCACTATGACCCTGAAGCATATTCTGCAAAGTGCCGTTAATATTCCAGAGTTTGATGGTTTGATCCTCAGAAGCCGAAGCGATGGTCTGACCATCGGGGCTAAATGCTACTGCGTTAATTCCAGCGCTGTGACCTGTGAGTTTAGCTCGCAAAGTACCGTTGATCTTCCAGAGTTTAATAGTACCATCTTCCGAAATCGAGGCAATTATCTTGCCATCAGGACTGAATGAGACTCCTGTTACGCCATCAGCATGAGCTGACAAACGATTGTACTCAACTAATCCATACACTGCTTGCTTGAGAACTAAGTCAACGGTTGTTTGGGTAGAACTGTCTGTCCCCAATAGCATTTGCAGGCTTCGTTTCGCCCTAATTGCTTCAATTAGTGCCTCCAACTTCTTATCTGTAGCAAAGAGTGCTTCTGAAGATTTGCTGAGTGCTTCGCTTTCTCTAATCTTTGATTGTCGCCACTGCCATCCTGTTGAAGCAGTTAACAAGATAGCAGTAATTAAGCCTACAGTAAGTCCGATAAGAGTGCGTTGTTGCCTGCGCTTTTGGGATAGAATTACGCGATCGCGCAGTGCCAAGCTCTCTTGGATAAAGGTCTGTTCTCCTAAACTCAACTCCTCTCGACGTTGATTCTGCCAGTATTCAGCATCTGCCAAAGGTTTTCCTCTTAACAATGCTCCTTCATCGCGATCGCTATTTTCCCAATGACGTATTGTCATTCTGAGCTGCTCTTGCCAGCGCCGAAACTCACCATTGACCTGCATCCACTGCCCCAAACGTCCCCAACTTCTAATCAAAGCTTCATGGACGATTTCTACTGTTTCTTTGAAGGTATATTTATTGCGGTTCGTTACTACCAGACGGTTTGATGCTAACAGCGTTACCAAGTCCCAGTTTTCTAAATTGACCTCATCACAAGTTGCCAATCGGCGGGTGCTTTCCGTCCCTTCTCCAGGTTGAACCAATTGCATAAACACCCGCTGCGCCTTTTGCTTGTTTTCCTGGTTTAACTGGGCATATACTGCTTCAGCATGGTTAGCCAGCGCTAACGATACACCGCCAATTCCAGAGTAAGCCTGATGAGTAAGCAACCCATTGTGCTGTTTTGACCACAACTGAGTTAGGGCAAACTCTAGTAAAGGCAAATGTCCAGGCTGACCGTGTACACTATTAATTAGTTTCTCTGTCAACCCCTTTTCCAGACTTACTTGCATTTGTGCCGCAGGCTCGTTAATTGTCCCTCGCAATTCTTCGTCGCTCATTGGACCGAGGTTCTGAATCGCTCCCTGCAAGGCATCACTAAAGGGGCGGTAAGAGAGAGCAGAGGCGTAAAAGTCAGCCCTTAAGGTCAAAACTAGAGTAAACGCTGGAGCTAATCTTATGGCATTGAGCAATCCGTCTAAGAAAGACTGACATGCTAACTCTTGATCAAGAGTATAAAGTTCTTCAAACTGATCGGCAATCAACATTATGCGAGTGCCAGGGTTTTGCTGTACAAACGTTTCTATAATTTTGTATAAAGCCTTTACATCTTGTCGGAGAATAATTTCCAATTCAAGCAGGTGGCAGGAACTTTCTGATTCAACTTCCTCTTCTTTTAGCAGGGTCGTTTCATTTTCATTAACTCGGCTATAAATATTATTTTCTGGCAGAGTTTTATAGTGAATCTGCTGCCACAAAGGAGCTAACGCTGCCGCCAATGACTCAAAAGGATTGTCTCCTGGTCGAAACCAGACTATCTGCCACCGCACATCGCTGTCCTGCCGTAACTGAGGAATCAGTCCAGCAAACACTACAGAAGACTTACCACTCCCAGAAGGACCAACTACTGCCACCAAAGGCTTCTTCTTCACCGCTGCCATTAAATCAGAAGTAAACTGCTCACGTCCAAAGAAGAGGTGTGCGTCTTCTTCTCGGAAGGTAAATAATCCGCGATACGGACAAGGAGGTGTCCCCCCCAAATTCAACCAGCTTGGAGGTTCTACTGCTGGATTTTGGAAAATCGCAGGCAACCAAGAAGCACATAGAAACAGATCCTCTAATCCTTGTAACTTTCTTCTTGCTTGCTGCACTGCTAAGTATAAAGAAAGTCGCTGTTCTACAAAAGCCCTCAGAAAATGCCCAAAAAATTCCTGTGCTACAAAATTTGGCACTGGCTCCCGCATGACAATAACGGTGGGAATCTTTAATTTTTCTAATGCACTTGCTAATCCCAATCCATCACAGGAGTTGAAAATTGCCAACTTTAAACCATTATCAATGGCAGTTTTGAGAGCTTCTTCTAACTGTTCAATTATCAGACTGTTGTTAGTCCGATCCTCATTAATATAAATACGACCCGTTTCACCCTCGCTTCGACTGTGACCAGCAAAAAAGAGCATATCCCAACCTTCTTCATCCCAAAGCTGCTGGTTGAATTCGCGGCGAGATGGCTTGACAAGAAAGACAGTTTCTGAGTCCTGCAAGTGTTCGAAAAAACTGCTTTCTCTCTCTAGATCTATGCCTTGACTATTGCCCAAAATCGCCAAGATTCTGACTTTCTTTCGCTTAACTTTTGGCTGCAAGAGTTGAGCGCGTTTATATTCTGTCTTAGAGAGGGCGATTTCTGCTTTGGGATAATCCCTACAGAAATCGCAGCGATGCCAGGGTAATCGCTGTAGCAATTGATCGTCGGTTTCAATAATTACCTGAATTTCTTCACTAGGGTTTAGTGCGGAGCGCAGTTGACGATCAATATTGACAAACCCCTCAGAATTTAGCCAAGCGTTTATACCCTCTTGTATATTTTGGCATAACTCATCAAAACTAGACTGAGAGACACAGGTTATGCCTCCTTCATCGATTTCGAGTTCATCATCATCCTCATCCTCATGGCGATAAGGTATATCAAGGCGAGCACATAAAAAATTATAAACTGACTGCCAATTACTATACAGCTCAACCAGTTCTGGTGCTGCTGGTAAACTGCCAATAAATTGCTGCGGGAGTGGATGACCTGCTGTACACAATTGAGCGGTAACGCGCTCAAATCCCTCATTCAAATTACCATTACCTAGGTTGATTACAACAGATTGAGGGCTGTTCATTGTTGAAGTCGCTTTTTTCCCTTGAGTTCATGGGTTTAAAGTTCAGTCCTAGTCGGATTAACTGACTAGAAATAGTAGTTAGAATGATTTGGCTAATTATCTCATAGTTTTGGATTCCACTACTGTTCATTTGATGTTGTTTTGAGCACGGATGAGCCACTCAATTTTTTGCCGATCGCGATCGCTCTACTGGTATTTATGTAAATTTGTCAGCACCATTAGTTTGAGGTTCTGTTGCCAAAACTTTAAATGTGCCCCTCAGCCAGGTTTCTATCTTTTCAGTAAAGGTGCATAAGTAAGTTTCACTGACATTTATTAAAAAATAACGACCTTAGTTAAAAGCTACACCTGTCTTAATACATAAGACAAAGAGTTATCGTCACTGGTAAGCTTGAAAGCTACGGTACAGCTATCAAACAAATGAGTTTTAGTACTGACAACATCTATATCACTTTTTTTCTAGTCATAGAAACACAAGCAAGTATTTAGTTTTGACATCCAAAAAAAGGTGAAGCGGATTCTCAATTAATTTCTCAAATACAGTACAAACAACCAGCAGAAAAATTACTAGCTAATAATTAAAATATTCAAGAAATACAAATGACTAATATTTTAGTAAAAGACGAACATTCTGAAACTATAAATTTTTTGATTGAACTTTTAAATACAGCAGGATTTGAGGTGATTAGTGTCCAAAAAAATCTGGTAAACGTTCAGTTTGCACCAGGGGAGATTTCTACTAATACCGAGATAAAAAAATCGAATACTGCTCAAACTATATTTCCATCCATTCCCCGACTGCGTGAAGTCTTTGAGTTTATTGAATTGAATTATCATCAAAATATTAGACTAAAAGAAGTAGCTCAAGCAGTTGGTTATTCCTCGGCTTACTTAACCGATTTAGTAAGAAAACTGACTGGAAAAACAGTCAACAATTGGATTATCGAGCGTCGAATTGCCGAAGCAAGTAACTTACTCCTAGAAACTGATTACTCCATAGAACAAATTGCTTTTAAAGTAGGCTATCAAAACATAAATCACTTTTATTGTCAGTTTCGTAATTATTATCAAAATACTCCAAAGGGGTGGAGAGAAGAAAAACGTTGTCAGCTCACTATAAACTAAAAAAAGTTAATTAATTATACTTTTTGGCGAAAATTAGTTAATTAATCAATTTAATTTATTGGAATAATATATATATATGTCTAAAAAAATAAGAGAGGTATAAACATGAATTTTTAAACTATTTGAAGCTTAAACTACGAGTAAAGTAATTCTTTAAATACTTTCTTTTGTAATTTAAGCTAACGCAATATTCTAAATAATAAATCTCAATTTTGAAAGGAGAAGCACAATGACAAAAGGTGGACATAGTAAAGGAAAAAGTCCTTCAAAACAGGAAAAGCATCAGAAAGGAGATGCACGTAGACAACAAGACCAAAATGTCAATCCTAAGTGGAAAGCATATAAAGACAATGGTGGCAATTTATCCAAAGATGCTTGGAAGAAGCAAGGTATGCCTAAAAAATAATCGATAACTTTGCTGTCCCATTGATGATTAAGAACAAAATGAACTCAATTATCAAGTATTAAAGAAAGTGGATTGGCTGAATTGTACATTATTATAGTAGTGAGTAATTATTTTGATAGTTACTCACTATTTGCTTTATTTATATTTTTTAAATAAAAATGTTGTATATGCTAAAAACAATTAATGTTTTATCTATTTTAGATCTAAAGATAATTAATTATAAAATCTATTTTATTCAGATACTATTGGTATTAGAAAAAGAGAACAAAAAATAGCTTGTTCTTACTTTCTATAGAAATAGACATACAACAGGAGAAAAATATGACTAATCAATCTGCACAGGATCTAGAATCTAAAATTGTTGCTCGTGCTTTAAAAGATGAGTCCTTTAAGCAACAAATACTTAGTGATTCAAAGTTCGCTAAAGAAGAATATGAAAAAGAGTTAGGGC
>JBCCDL010000137.1:0-10028 GCA_039030815.1 Cyanobacteria bacterium P01_A01_bin.83
CTGCGCTGTGAGCGAGAGGAATATACGCCACCTCCGTATCCAGATTGCCCCAACAGCAGCCAATACCTACTAATTTAGCTAAATGCGTTTCTAATGATGTTGTTTCCGTATCCCAAGCCACTGGCTTCTGGGGATCGGTATGTTGTTCTAAAGTCTTTACAAGCTGCTGGAGTTTGGCTTCAGTATCGATAATTTGTGTATTTAACTGCGGTTTAAATAACTCTACTTCTGGTTCTATCTCAGTGGCAGAATTATCAGCGAATAAAGATAGTTGTCCATTATCATCACTTTTTGCTTTACCAGAAGGAACAACATCAATAACTTTAATCTCCGCTTCTCCCCCCAGTTTTACCTGAAGCTTATTGAGATTTCTAATAACTTTATTCAGCTCCAACTCTTTGAGTAAAGGTAATATCTCTTCCTGATCAAAACCTACCAGTTCACAATCTTTTAGATCGACTTCTACTGGGGAATCAACTTTAATCTGTGCCAAAAACTGCGAGTGCAAAGCATCTTCTTTTCCTGTGGCTAATTTTTTCTGAGTTGCACCTTTTATTTGTTCAAGATTTTCATAGACTGCGGCTAGTGTAGAGTACTCTCCTAGTAGCTTCACTGCTGTTTTCTCCCCAATACCTTTTACCCCAGGAATACAATCCGACTTATCACCGCAAAGAGCCTTAAAATCTACTATCTGCTCAGGAGTAACTCCCATCTTCTCAATTACCGCAGCACGATCAAACTCAGTATAATTTTGAGCTGTTTTCTTAAAAGTTTGATTATGCAGATATAAAACACTAACTTCCCCCGCATCATCTACCATCTGAAACAAATCGCGATCGCCTGTGACAATTTTTACTCGATAACCAGCCTTACTTGCCCTTGTCGCCAAAGTTCCTAAAACATCATCTGCTTCATATCCTGGTTTGGTAGCAATAGTTAGCTTAAAAGCTGCCAATAACTGCTGTAAATTCTCCATGTCAGGGATAAAATCATCAGGGGTTTCGGTTCGATCTGCTTTATAGTTGTCATCAGCTTGGTGACGAAAAGTAGGCTCTCCCAGATCAAATGCGATCGCCATAAATTGGGGCGATTCTGTTTCTAATACCTGTAATAAAGAATTGATAAATCCAAAGCAAATACTGGTAGGAATTCCTTTTGAAGTAACTAGTGGTTCACGGCGAGAATTATTAAAGGCATAGTATGCCCGAAACGCCAAAGAGTGACCATCTACTAAAATCAAGAGCGGTTTTGTATTGTCAGAAGTAGCAGAGCTAGTTACAGAAACAGAGGGCATAGGAATAGTTTTAATCTGGAAAATACTAACAGGTAAATAGTTAATCTTACATCTAAAAGAGGTATATATACTGTCACTAATAAAGAAGACAATGTTGCAGTTCATTGAACAGTGTAAACATTAGTAAATACCCCTTGTCCTGTCCTGGGAACGATGTTAGTTTAGTAAATAGGTACAGGAAGTACACCAAGCTTCTATCCAAAGCAGATTCTAGTTAGTACCACCCACTAAGAATCTACACGGTAGCTTATTAATAGATAGGACAGAAAATAGGCGATTCATTCTCAGTTGTTATGCCGCATTTCCAAAGCAAATAACATTAAGAGAATTCGCAATCTTAGCTAGATATAGCTGTCTGTCAAAATCTTAGTATTGAAGTTTAGCTATTGTGCGGTGTTTGTCAACATATTAGTTAGTTAGTCATAATTTTTGAACACTTTACTATCGAATTTGAGTCTACGAAACACTTCATTGGGAAGTCTGATTAAGTTTGCGAAAAAGACATCGGAGAGGAATGTTTAAAGGCTAGTTAATCGTTATTGATATATGTCTTTAAAGTCCTAAAGTTTAAGGAGGTTTAGCCAAACCTAGCCTTGTCCTCTCCACCCAATCACTCTTATTACATATAGGCAAGCAAAAATTTTAAAGCGGCTCATGATATTGTCAGATCATGGTCGTTTTTGGTGTTTTATTAAGAAGCTTTTAGCCATTAGCCGTTAGCTTTTAGCTTTGATTTATATATTAAAAGTGTCAATAAGTCTAATACTCCATCTGTAACAATTTTTGCTCTTGAATCGACTACTTAAGGATTAATTTTAATTGAGGGAATCATTTCTTGTTCGAAGCTAGGGGCAAAGGTGCGATAATCATCAATATTTGCATAGTAAGTTATTTTATAAATGCGATCGCTTTTTAGAGTCCAGAATTGCAGATACTGTTGTGGCGAATTTTTCTGCGGATTGACAATGGTAAAAGTTACTCTATGTCCATTATTATCAGCAAACACAATTGGACGGGAATCAATGATTTGTGCCTGAGGTAGTTGAGTAATTTGATTCAAAGCATTAGCCGTATATTGCTTTAAAGAATTGGTATTAGATGGTTCAACTTCCAGACTTACTCTAGGAGACAAACTAGCTTGTGTTCTATAAGGCTTAAACTGAGCAATAGTTCTGGGCGCTGCTTGAGACTCGCTCAAGCGCCAAGTATCAGGATACTTCATAGAGATACCATACTCTTGGTTGCGATACACAAATGGAACCTGAGTCAGATCCCGAGAAAAAATTTCTACTTGATTCGTTTCAGTTAAAGAGCTTTCTAATCGCCAATAATAATAACCTGCCCCTGGAATTATCAACAATAAAGCAGCGGCACTAAGCACATTTCTCAAACTAAATAATTTATTACCAAGAGTCAAATCTCTAAATGATTTTAAAGCCTGACTAGCAGAGGAATAACGTCGCTTAAGATCTGGTGCAACCATACGGTCTAAAAACCCCCTCAGCTTTGGCTCTACCTGTTTCAAATGGTGCCATTGAACAGTTTCCGTATTATGGTCGAGGGCAATATCTTGTGGTTCAACCCCTGTCAAAGCATAAATACCGATCATTCCTACCCCGTAAATATCGCTGGCAAGTTTTGGTTTGATGCTCTTTTGCTCAGGAGCCATATAACCTCTGGTACCGATGGGAACAGTAAGACTAGTATTCCCCTCAGAATTTGCCATTTGGTTATTAATTTTTTTGACCGAACCAAAATCAATCAACATCAACTTGCCGTCGGATGCGCGTCGAATAATATTAGAAGGTTTAAGATCTTGATGGATTACCTTTTCACGGTGAGCTACTTCTAAAATCTCTAAAATCTCTTTGATCAAGTCTAGTACCTCAGACTCTGTCCATAGTCGTCCCAGTTCTCGAGCAAGATCTGTCCCTTCAACATACTCATGGACTAAATAAAACTTTCCTGCTTCTCGAAAATGACTTAGTAGATTAGGAATGCGATCGGATTTACCCAAAATACGCAAAATTTTTACTTCCCTGGCAAATAGATACTTTGCCTTTCTCAGACTTAAAGTATCTTTGGCTTGTGGCTCAAACTGCTTTATTACGCAATGATTTACCTGATCTGCCTGAATATCTTGTGCTAAATAGGTCTGACCGCATCTACCAGATCCTAATAGACGGAGAACACGATAACGTTGATTAAGGGTTACTCCAATCATTTTACTTCTCTACTGTATTTTATCGATAGATTACGACCCTAAGCCAATTCTGAGGGCCAAACTAGCACTGAGAGGAATCAAAGTTGCCAACATTAAAAATAGCGCTAATAAACCCCAAGCAGCTCTACTATCATCAGGTTCAGTTAATTCATTCTGCACGGGACGCTCTAAATCACGCTGTAAAAAGAGAATTAAAACAGCCCAGTAGAGAGGAATTGGATTAGCAGGATTAAATAGAGTCACAATCCCCAAAATAATCAAAGTTGCTACAGTGCTACGTCTGGCAGTTTTTCGTCCATAAATACCGTGAACAATTCTGCCGCCATCTAGTTTACCCGCAGGTAAAAGATTTAAAGCTGTAATTACCAGACCAAGCCAACCAATAATCACTAGAGGATGAATATCAACTACGGCGCTTGATAAAGCAGAACCCAAAACCACTTTTGCCAGAGTTCCAACCAAAAGGGAGGCACGGAAGAACTCTGTGGGTAACTGAAACGCACTGCCAGGATGAGACAGAATCAAGCCTAAAAACAGCAGTAAGAGGGATAAGACTCCGCCTACCGCAGGACCAGCCAAAGCAATGTCAAACAGGGCAGTGCGATTAGGCAACAATGACTCAAAGCGGGTAATTGCGCCAAAAGAGCCAATCTGCCAGGTGGGAAGAAAGAAGGGAACACTAAGGCGAATCTGATAGCGATTAGCAAGCACTCGATGACCAATTTCGTGGGCAATTAAAATCGACCATAATCCCAAACTCAAAGGAATCGCTTCACCATAACGACTAAAATCGCTAAACAGATCAAATCCCTGCAATACCCCTGCTGCCTCTAGACTAGTTAGAATTGTGCCGACTAACAATACCAAGGCTAAGTTTTTCTGTGCCAGGGTGGTAGCTTGAGGATCATTAGTCTTAGGTAAAATAACCACCACAGGTTTCTCTTCAGGGCTTTCTACCAAAAATAGACGATACTTATCCTCAAAAGCCTCTTTCAGCTTTAAATTCATTTTAGAATAAGCGGTGTCTGGTTCCCCACGCAGATTACCTTTAAAAATTGCTCCATCTTGATAGGGGATAGTTTCTGTGGCAAAGAAAGTATCGATCCCAAAAATTCCTTTTAAACTTGACAAATCATCATCAGGAATCGGTGAGACTTCTGCTACTGCCACCGAATCTGATTCAGCTTTAGCTTCAGCTTGGGATGTCGATTCAGCCACATCCTGCTTAATTTTTTCTGCTGCCTTTTGTTTCAACATAGTTTCTTGCCCTGCTGCCCTTAGCTGCCTACCCAACCAGATATAGACGGCGACTGAGCCTACCAGCAAAAACAGTATGCTAACCAGATTGAGATAGATACCCAGAGAAAATAAGCCAAAAAACAATAACCAAGGACTCATTAAGACGACTGACTGCAACCAAGCAAGAATTCCCAGTTTGCCGTAGGTTTTGGCTCTGTTATAGCCCCAAACAAGAATTGCTGTAACAGCAGCAAAAAGGATAAAAGTGGCAAGAGATTCTGATCCGTTTAGCATTGATTGTGTTTATTTGATGAGTTCAAATCCAGCCTTAATTAAAGACAGTTAGATACTGCTACTAATCATTTAATTAATAGGAGGACTTCTTTTTATTCTACGCTTGATGTTGACATCCTCCCCGACCTAAAAGGTGCGGGGATTCCAAATCTAGATAGGCAGCCAAAGCTGTTCCCATTCTAATTTACGGGTTGACGCTTCACCGAGAATTGCTTCAAATACAGAAGTCTTATGCTCTCTCAGCGTCCGTTTTACATCGTGGATATGCCCTACCCCGATGTTTTCGATATTTTCCGAGGCATTAGCATCTCGGCATACTTGACGACTGCACCCTAAGCAAACTATCTCTCTGACCGAAAGATCTAGCTTGCCCCATTTATAACCACAACTAGAACATGATTGAGATGTCGGTTGCCATCTGTCGATTACTCTTACTTCTCTGTCTACAAAAAAGTTGGCTTTAGCTTGGCACATAGTCCGAAACATACTCCAACCACATCTAGCAATAGCACGAGCTAGGTTATGATTTTTCACCATGCCCGAAACGTTTAAATCTTCTAGCACTACTATTTTGTTGTTTGCTACCAAGCGCGTAGATAGTTTGTGCAGAAAATCCTTTCTTTTGTCTGCTAATAGAACATGAAGTCGAGCTAATTTTAATCTAACTATCTCTCTTCTATTGCTACCTTGGACACACCTAGCAAGCTTTTTTTGGGTACAAGATATTTTCCTTTCTAGCCTAGAATAATTAGGGCTATAAATCTTTTCTTGGTTACTCAATGCAGCAAAGATTTTGATGCCTAAGTCCACTCCAATTGATTCTCTTGAAGCGGGTTTAGTTATTGATTCAACTTCTACTACAAAACTAAGAAAATATCTATTAGCACCGTCTTTAATTACCGTTACTGAACTCGGTTTCGATGGTAGCGATCTAGACCATTTGGTTTTCAGTAAACCAATTTTAGCTAGATATACTTTATTTCGTTTAATCGAAAAACCACCTCTGGTAAACCTCGCACTTTGTTGATTACTGCGTTTTTTGAACTTAGGATAACCAACTTTTCTAGTAGATTTTAAGCCAGCAAAAAAGTTTTTATAGGATCTGCCTAGATCGGCTACTGATTGCTGCAAAGGTATGTTAGAAACATCAGACAGCCATTTTCTATCTTGAGTCTTTTTGGCTAAAGTGATAAACACTTTCTGTAGTGCCGAAGTCTTAGGTAACTTATCGCTCATCCGACACAAAGCTAGCGAATCGTTCCAAACCACTCTTACGCAGCCAAATAACTGAGCCAAAGCTCGTTGCTGCATAGAAGTAGGATAAATTCGATACTGGTATCTAGCTTTCATTCTTATATTTTATAATGGCTGAAAGCTTCGATCTATAAAGATTGTGTATCGAAAAAGCCGTCCTACTCCGACGGGGCGCCTGTCCCAAAATTATCGGTCAGAGAATATATCTGTCTAATTACAGCAGTCAATATTCCTTATTCCTTATTCCTCGTTCCTTACAATGAATTTTGCTGCTCGATTAGCGATCGCAAGTCTTGATTTTGATTTAACAATGCTGTCCCAGCCTCGGCATTGACCCCCGTCCAGTGCATCAACAGAGCTAGCTTTACCTTTTTCTGGCTTCTGGTTAATAATTCCTGAGCTGCTGGGCGATCTAACTCTGTCAGATCGCAGATAATTCTTAAAGCGCGGTCATGAAGCTTATCATTGGTCACAGCCACGTCAATCATTCGATTACCGTAGACTTTACCATAGCGCACCATCGCCCCTGTAGAAATAATGTTTAACGCCATTTTGGTAACAGTCCCCGCTTTGAGCCTGGTCGATCCCGCTAGAATTTCTGCCCCTACCAATAGTCGAATATCAATGTCGGCATCTATAGGTACTTGCTGGGCACTGACGCAGCTAATCGCCACGGTTTTCGCTTGTCGAGATTTAGCCTCTTGCAAAGCACCATGAACAAAGGGTGTTGTGCCACCTGCGGTAATGCCAATCACCACATCTAATTCATTGACTTGGCGATCGCTTATTGCCTTAGCGCCATCTCCAGGACGATCTTCTAAAGCCTCAGAACTTTTAACCAAAGCAGCTGATCCGCCAGCTAAAATTCCCTGGACTAACTCTGGTGGAGTACAAAAAGTTGGGGGACATTCTGCCGCATCCAACACACCCAATCTGCCGCTGGTACCAGCACCAACATAAAATAATCTGCCCCCTTGCTTTAGTGCCACAGCCACAACATCAATGGTTTGAGCTAAAGCCAGCCGCGCACCAGAGATCGCCTCTATAGTCTTTTGATCTTCTTGGTTAAATAAATCAACTATTTCGAGAGTAGATAAGCGATCTAAGTTTTGACTCTTAACATTGACCTGTTCAGTCAACAAATGCCCCCGTGACTGCAAATTACTCATAGATAAAATTGTTCTGTACCAAGTCTTGGCTAAAGTATAGATTATGCTGATTAGGTGATTATCATTGGCGGGCAACAACAGTAGATTCTTAGATCAAGAATAAAATTAATTCTCTTTGCCCACCCTACACCTCATAAATAAAGCTGATTACTGATTAGGTGATTACTGATGAGCATCATCATAGCTCCTAATTCCTCGTTCCTAATTCCTCATCCCTCATCCCTTCACAGTAGTCCTTCTAATTGGCGACGAATACGATCCAATTCATCGTTGGGCATAGATTCTGATTCGGAGTTAGAAACAGCATCAGTATCAAGATCCTCCTTGTCCCAGTTAAGATCTTCAACATTGTTTGCTGGAGGAAGTTCTAACTGTCCTGATTCAATCATTTTGAAATCATAATCTGCTTGACGACAGAATTGTTTCACTTCTTCAGCATCAATCTCCTCAACTTTTGGTTCGGGAAAATCCTGTGCTTCTAACAACCCTGCATAACGAATAGCATCATCTTCCTCTTGAAACATCAAGATCGTATTGCGATCGCCCACTTGAACGGTATGAATCCCTTCGTTGTCAGTATTTGCATTGAATAACAATATATATACCCGCATGTTAGTTAACGTCAACTCAATAATGCCAATTACAACACAAATTGCTGTAGTGAGTAAACTAAAAAGAGGTAGCGTTAGAGAAGGCAATAGTAATAATACTTTGTGGCTTATCTATGAGATCACTAACCGCCTTTGCTCCCCTCTATTGCTATGATATATTACATGCTTAATAACCGACTAATTTCTCGTCAACCATTTTTGAGCATTGAGTCTTTGTAGGGTATACATCACCAGTAACTCTAGATTAACTTTCCTTTCATCGATCATAAAAGATTCAATAGTACTGGGAGCATTACCATAGGTAGAACTAGAAAATGCTTTTTGACCTTTTATATCCTCATCAGGGAAATAAATATTAAACTGGCGATCGCCATTAAGCCATTTTCCAATTACCTGCCAACAGGGTTCATTGGCATTTCCACCTTTAATTGGCACTCCCTGCTGCACAAAGTTGAGTTCAACATCGCCGATGCCTTCTTTTGCCATAGCATCTTTGAGAGTAGGAAGATAATGCTCCTGGATAAATTCATTAAAAGGCTTATCTTCAAGCTTCGGTGGTTTTGCCTTCTTAGCTTTTGCCGCCTTAGCAGCACCCGCCTTCTTATCTTCGGAGGCACTTGCTTGGTTGTTATCGTTTGTTGACTCTGCCATGATCTACCTTTCTTTACAGCTTTAGCTAGATTAGAAGTATAGTGATGAAAATCAAAATCATTCTATCATGGCTATTTAGAGTAGGAGAGCTTTAGCTGCTAATTACCCCAAATCTGGCAAAATTAACTCTCTATCCCACTACAGACAACAAAAATGCGATCAGAAGGCTAGGCAGAGCCTAATCGCTTCTCGAAAGAAGAAGTAGGCATCCCAAATCAAGTAGCTATAAACTGCGGTTAAGGCGATGGTAACTCCTAATTTTTTAGCTGTGGTAACTCCTTCACTTGCATAAGCTAACCAATAAATCATGAAGGGAGTTGTTAAATAACAAAAGAATCCGTAACCTAAAGATTTTAAAACGAGCTGTATTAATTTATCTTCAATACCATGGGCAATTCTCAGTACAATCAAGAGCGACAAAATGCCAGCCACAAACTGCACAATACTATTTTTAAGCAAGAGAAATAGGACACCCTTGTTATTTTGAGTATTTTTCATTACTTTGATAATTATCTTTTTATGCTGTTGCCTAAAAAAGATATTTGTAATTTATAAGATTATGCAGTAATTATATCTAGGTGTTTGTAGCTAGTTTGTAAAGAATTTGATAAGTTTGCCTAATAATATGTAGCTGGGATGTAGTTGTTACTAAGGAACAAGGAAGACAAGGAAGGCAAGGGAGACAAGGAAGACAAGGAAGGCAAGGGAGACAAGGAAGGCAAGGGAGACAAGGGAGACAAGGGAGACAAGAGAGACAAGGGAGGCAAGGGAGACAAGGGAGACAAGGGAGACAAGGGAGACAAGGGAGACAAGGGAGACAAGGGAGACAAGGGAGACAAGGGAGACAAGGGAGACAAGGGAGACAAGGGAGACAAGGGAGACAAGGAACATCAATGAATTTACGCTCTTAGGGGGAATGTCCTAAACTAAATCCGTAACGCTATAATCCTAGATTGAGATATAGTTATTTTAAATAAGAATTGAGTCTGATAGATTTCAGTCCCCAGTACATGCGGGCAAGCCCTTTGTCAGTCACCAGTACCCAGTCCCCAATCCCCAGTCCCTCGTGCATAATAACTAACGTACTCAAAAATTAATTAAAACGACTATATTAGGTTATTCAACTTGAAAAGCCTCCCGATTAATTATCAAGAGGCTTCCTTTTTAATTAATTTATGATTGAAATTTAATTCACAATAATATTAGATACGTCTGATGTGAATTAATAAAATGACTAGATCGGCTGGAAATAAGTTAACTACGCTACTCAAAATTTTCAGATCGAGACTCAA
>JBCCDL010000138.1:0-10011 GCA_039030815.1 Cyanobacteria bacterium P01_A01_bin.83
TGAATTAACGTGGCATTGCTATTGCCTAGCTCAAAGACAATAGGATTAATCCAGATAGACTTACTTCGGGAACTAAATAAACCATAAGGTTTTCTGATACTTCTGCGTAAACCTATTTGCTGATTGGGAAGATTAGAATCTGGAGGAATAGCTATCTTAACTTGAAATCCATAGCTTTCTAGCTGACTCTGGAGTTGTTTAAAATCAGCATCAGCTTGTGGTAGCTGACTCAGAAGGAGCGGTGAGCCAAGTAATAAAGATGTAAGCATTAATTTGTAGGCAAAATTTAAAGCCAAAAGTATTTATATTTAAGCTCAGATTGAGGCTTCGTTACTTAAAAACTGATTAATAGTTGGCGTTAAATATTGAGTGAGAGTCAAAGCATCAACTCCCAATTCTGTATGTTCAGATGCAGCCTTAATTCCCCCTTGAGCATGCCACCAGGCAGAAGCCGCCACAATATCAAATAAACTCTTGGTTGCTGATTGTAGACCTTGAGCTGCCAAACCAGCAATTAAGCCTGTTAAAACATCACCGCTACCGCCTCTGGCTAAAGCTGGGGTACTTTGGGGAATCACCCAAGTTAAACCTTGGGGATTAGCGATCGCTGTTTTTGCTCCTTTGAGTAAAATGATGACACCACTTTGTTGAGCGGCAGTTAAGACCAGGTCGAGACGATTATCAATATCTGTAAGTTCGGGAAATAGACGCTTAAATTCCCCCAAATGAGGAGTCAAAATGGTTGGTGCTGTCCTTTCTCTCAAAACTTCAACCACATCGTGTTCAGCTAAAATATTTAAACCGTCAGCATCTAAAATTAAAGGACATTCAGACTGTAAAACTTTGTTAACTACGGACTGAGTACTGGTAGTTAAACCAGGACCACAGGCAACTAAATCAAACTGACTCAGGTCAGAGACAGAAAAAGGCAAAGAAGCGATCGCACCTTCTTTATTTTCAGGACAGTCTACAATTAAGGCATCTGGGAGATAACTGATCAGCAAGGTTTTTAGGGACTCAGGTACTGCTACCGACAACATACCCACGCCACTAGCCTTGGCACCCAGGGCAGTCAAAATCGCTGCACCAGCATAGGTACGAGAACCACAGATCAAGAGGGCATGACCCTGACGATATTTATAGGTACTGAGAGGACGAGGTAATGGCAGCAAGTCAAGAGCGATCTCGTTGGTCATCTGTTTTAGGGGAACTGGCTGGGGCAATACTGACCAGATATGATGCCGCAGCAGACCGAAATCGATTCTTTCACTGTTACCACAATATTCCAAAGCAACCTCTTGAAAAAAGGCTTTTTTCCATAAGCCCAAACAAAGAGTCTGAGTAGCTTTGATGGCTGTTCCCATTACTACCCCTGTATCAGTATGTATGCCTGAAGGGAGGTCAATACTGACAATTGGTTTTGACCAGCTATTGAGCAAATCTACTGCTTGAATAATGTTTTCAGGTAAATTTCTACCCAAGCCAAAACCAAACAAACCATCAACGATAAATTGACATGCTGCTAAAGACTCAATCTCCTCATAGAATGTAATTCCTAAACTGGCGGCATAGTTGGCATGTTGTGCCGTTAGTTCTTTGAGTTTAAAGAAGGGGCGATAAACTTTTATTTGATATCCTGCTAAATATAGTTCTCGGGCAATTACTAAGGCATCACCCCCATTGTGTCCTGGTCCGACTAAAATACCTACAACAGCATTTTGGGGCAGAGGATAGAGAGTTTTTATTCTCTCGAAACAAAGCCTAGCCGCTTTTTCCATCAGTGCAGCTACAGGCATTCCTGCGGTAAAGATTTGCGATTCAATTTGCTGCATCTGTTGGGCAGAAACAATCACATTTTCCACGATATTTTTCATAGGGATCTTGGCAGCACCATCTAACTATCTGGGGCATATGATCAGGTTATACTAAATACCCCGATATTATAATTAAGTAAAATTACTTTGCGGATTAAATTATAAATTTATAATATGTTTAGTTCAATTCATGGCAGTTCACATTTTTGTTGTAAATAGAGAAAACTTCAATATATGTATACACAAAGGTTTGGCTGCAATACCTAGTGCTAAAGCTGATTCTCGAATAAAAGATAATACTAACAATCAGCTTATTTCTAGAATGACATCAGTTCGTAAGGATGATTTAATTTTATTTTATATAATTAAAGAAAAACTAATTTACGGTGTTTATAAAGCTATTGAATGCTCTTTTTATGATAAAACACCTATTTGGCAATCTTTAGATTCTCAACTATACCCATTTAGAATTAGGATTGATAACTCCAAATATGTTTTTAATAATCCGATAGAACTAAGCGATATTTACGATTTAAGAGATAATGGTAAAATTTGGACTTTTAATCTTAGGAGTAATCGCGGTACAAATTCTATGTTTTCAATTTCAGAAGTAGAATATCAGTATATTTTTGAGTTATTTTTAAAAACCAACAAGATTATTAAACAACCGAATCATATTAAAGAACCATATCGCCATATAGAACCTAACATTTCAGATTATTTAACTCTAAACTCTAAAAAACAGCCTAAATATGAAGCTACTTTGACTGCTTTCTTGATCAAACAATTAGCTAAAAATCAATATCATAATATTTTTGGTAATTATTCTGATTATTTAGCTTATGTTCCTACTAGTTTTGAAAAAGAAATTGATGTGGTTTTATTTCACTCTGATCCCAGAAATTTATCAAATGTAATAGCTTATTCAATAATTGAGCTTAAACGAGATAAATTAGACGAAACGGGTTTATCCCAACTATTGATGTATGAAGATTGGTTTCTCAAAAAAAGAGTTAATGGTGATTCAAGATCAATAAGAACATTCGCTATCGCTAGTAGTTTTACAGATGGAGTAATTAATTATCTTAAGAAGAGAGAAGAATTAGAAAATAAAAAAGTTTCATTGCTCACATATATTTTAGTAGAGAATGAGTTAAAAATTAGTCCATACAATTAAATATATCTTACTATCTTCTCGTCTCTGTGTCTTAGCATGTGATTTAATTAAGATTAAAAATAAGAAGCGATCGCACTAAATTAAATTTATAGTAGAAAAATGCGATGCCAACGGCTATGCTCCGCAAATCGCACTATCAATAAATACCTAAAATGACCTTACAAGAAGTTCTTGAGCTAGCAAAACAACTTTCCTCAAAGGCAATCTTAGAAACTAGCTATTACATTCAAGTTCACGATTTAATTTCAATTTAAAATTTAGCTATGCTTAAAAACGATACCAAAAGCAAAATGTCAAAAACTTATGGATTAAAACTTACTGAATTAGAATCTTGGAGTCAATGATCACCTTTAGAAAGGCAAAAGCGCTACTATTAGCTCACTATGCTCATATGCTGGAATATCGAGCCGAGATTTTTCTTTGGGCATTATCCAATTCTCTACCGATTATTTTGATGGGTGTTTGGATTCAAGCTGCTCAAAATGGGCAGTTTGACTTTAGTCCCCAAGAGTTTGCCCGCTACTTCTTTAGCGTCTTTGTGGTGCGACAACTAACTACTATTTGGGTAATTTGGGAATTTGAACGAGAAGTGATCGAAGGCAAGCTTTCTCTACGATTACTACAGCCGATTGATCCTGTTTGGCACCATGTCACCAGGCATTTAGCCGAGAAAATGACTAGAATTCCCTTAATCGCGGTTTTTTGTGGTTTATTTTGGCTGCTGTATCCCGAGGCTGCTTGGTTTCCCCAAATATCACAGCTAGCTTTAGGTTTGATGGCGATCGCCTTTGCCTTTGTGTTGCGTTTTGCAATTCAGTATACTTTTGCTATGTTGGCTTTTTGGACGGAAAGAGCCAGCGCCGTCCAGCAATTTTGGTTTTTATTTTATATCTTCCTCTCAGGAGCGATCGCTCCTTTAGAAGTTTTCCCTGATACAATCAGGCAAATTATTGAATTGACTCCTTTCCCTTACATGATGCACTTTCCCGCCATAATTTTTATGGGGCTACCTGTAGATTTCGGCAAAAGTATCTTGATCATGATTGGTTGGACAATTGCCTTCGTTGCCCTGAACCGTTGGCTTTGGCGACAAGGTTTAAAGCAGTACTCGGGCATGGGAGCTTAATGAGGGATGAGGAACGAGGAATAAGGAATAAGGAATAAGGAATAAGGAACGAGGAACAAGGAATGAGGGGTGAGAATGAGGCGATTTTTACACCTCATAACTGGTTTTCTCTGCCCTCGTGGTTGATGCTTTCTAATTTAACTGGCTGTAGCTTTTTCTGTTTTATTAGTCGTCGAACTAGAACTTCTGACAGTTTTGCTAAATAGTTCTTCTTCCATAGGGACAAACTCAATGCGGTTAAGCAAAGTTGTGACAAAGGCAAATAATAGAAAAGGAAGAGAAAGAACTAAAACAATGCCTACTGTAGCCAAAGCATAAATCTGCCGCGTGCTACTCCACAGTGCCAATGTAGTAGCCAAACTAATAAAAATTACAATTAACCAGATAATGATCTGTCCATAAATATCCCCAAATTTCAGGGTGCAAATCATTTTATATTTATGTAGGTCTTCGTTCATCACAAAACTCCAGTGAAAGGTTGTTAATACGGATCATCAATTACTTATGATTATCGCGGAGGTTTCTCTGATTAAGATAAATATTCAACTATTTTTCCAGAGGTTGCAATATCTGTTTACATTGGCGTAACGGCAAGGGAGTATAAGTACCTAAAAATTTTCCAGCTCTAGTATTAAACAAATCTATGAAAATTTTTGATTTTTAGCAGTAAAGTTCAACCTTGTAATAGGCTAAATGAAGAAAACTAGAACCAAAAACTTGTGACATCATGGCGGAAAAATCTATTGTTGAAGAGCGCGACTATACCTTGATTATTGATAAAAGCGGCAGTATGTCGATTAATGACCGTCCTGGAGGAAAAACTCGCTGGGAATCTGCTCAAGAATCTACTCTAGCTTTAGCTCAAGAATGCGAAAAAATAGATCCTGATGGCATAACGGTTTATTTGTTTTCAATGCGTTTTCGTCGTTACGATAACGTTACTGCTGATAAGGTAAATAAAATTTACACTGAAAACGAGCCGATGGGACGGACAGATTTAGCCAGCGTGCTTTATGATGCGGTGGATAATTACTTTGAACGTAAAGCGGCAGGAGAGGCAAAACCCAATGGGGAAACAATCATCGTCATTACCGATGGGGAGCCTGATGACTACAAAGCCGTCATGCGAGTGATTATTGAAGCCTCACAGCAAATTGATCGGGATGAAGAATTAGGAATTTCTCTAATTCAGGTAGGAAATGATCGCAAGGCTACCCAGTTTCTCAAAGCCTTAGACGATCAGCTACAGTCGGCGGGAGCTAAATTTGATATTGTAGATACTATTACCATGGATGACATGCAGGGTCTAACCTTAGCAGAAGTTTTATTAAATGCTGTGATTGATTAGCGTAATTATTTAGTAAGATTTAGCCCAAAATCCTAGCACTCTTTAGCGGCAAACCATTAGGATGTAAGAGTGATGCAATCTTACCCTTTACATTCTCTGATCAGAGGTAGCTGGTTCAAGTTAATTTGTGGAGCCAGCTATCAACATCTTCCTGTGGTTCGCAATTTAGCTTTAGCTTACAGTCTGGCTGGTGCTGACTGTATTGATGTGGCTGCCGATCCTGCCGTCATTGCAGCGGCACAGGAAGGAATTACTGCGGCGCAGCAGTCAAATACAAGCAATAAATCAAACCAGTTACCCTGGTTGATGGTCAGTATTAATGATGGCGAAGACCCTCATTTTCGCAAAGCTCATTTTGATGTAGCGCAATGTCCAACCGAATGTCCTCAGCCTTGTGTTCAGGTCTGTCCTGCGGCGGCTATAGACTTGAGTTCTGGCGGTGTAATCGAGCCACTTTGTTATGGTTGTGGTCGCTGTTTGCCAATTTGTCCTCAGCAGTTAATCGTTACTGATTCACGTCAGTCCAGTATTGATGAGGTTGTAAAGTGGATCAAATCGATGAAAATAGACGCAATTGAGATTCATACTCAGGTCGGTCATTATGATAACTTCAAGCAAGTTTGGCATGGTATTCTGCCTATAATTGATCAGCTAAAACTACTGGCAATTAGCTGTACTGATGCCCCTGATGTGATCGAGTATTTAAGATCTTTGTCAGCACTGATTAGTCCTTTACCCTGTCCCTTAGTTTGGCAAACTGATGGTCGTTCCATGAGTGGCGACATTGGCAAGGGAACAACCCATGCCGCGATCGCTTTTGCCCGTAAGCTCATCTCCTCACAGCTACCTGGATATGTTCAGCTAGCAGGAGGAACCAATAACTATACAGTAGATAAACTCAGAGAGTTGAACCTACTACAACAATCAAATACACCTGGGGTCAAAGCGGTTTCTGGGGTGGCATACGGTAGTTATGCACGAGGTATATTATCACCGATCTTAAATAAACTAGAGATGGCTCAACTGCAACCAATTCAATCAAATTCCTTTACAACTGGGACAATGAATCAGCTTAATTTAAAACTAGAGCAAGATCAAAAAGCACTTGATCTTGCAGTAGCTACAGCCAGCAAACTAGTTAATCAAGTGAAACAGCCTCAAGCTTTGAGATAAATTTACAATTTTTTTAACCACATAATACTTTTAGAATGCAGTCAGATATAGCCTCCCATCGGATGCAGGTGACCGATAACCTCGATCAATTACTTACTATTTTTCCTGAATCAATTCGTTCTAAATTAGACGAACAGCTCACAGAGGGCAACGATAATCTAATTGAGGTAGTTTTAGACTTGGGTAGATTACCCGAAGCTCGTTTTAGCGATCGTGTGACCTATATCCGTGAGGAACCTGTTACTAAAGCCGAAATTCAATACTGCATTGAGCGAGTTGGCATGTTTAGCAGTGATAATCGTGCGGGGATTGAACGCACTCTCCATCGCATCAGTGCTATTCGTAACCGTACTGGGGATATTATTGGTTTGACCTGTCGCATTGGTCGAGCTATCTACGGCACCATTGTCATGATTCGCGATCTGGTAGAAACGGGACAATCTATTTTACTTTTAGGTCGTCCTGGGGTGGGAAAAACTACCGCTTTAAGAGAAATTGCCCGAGTTTTAGCCGATGACCTGGAAAAACGGGTGGTAATTATTGATACTTCTAATGAGATTGCAGGAGACGGCGACGTGCCTCATCCTGCCATTGGTCGCGCCCGTCGCATGCAGGTAGCACGTCCTGAGTTACAGCATCAGGTCATGATTGAGGCGGTGGAAAACCACATGCCCGAAGTGATTGTAATTGACGAAATTGGTACAGAATTGGAGGCTTTAGCCGCCAGAACTATTGCCGAACGGGGAGTGCAATTAGTAGGCACGGCTCATGGTAACACGGTGGAAAACCTAATCAAAAATCCTACCCTATCGGATTTAGTGGGGGGGATTCAAAGTGTCACCTTGGGAGACGATGAAGCCCGCCGCAGAAGAACTCAAAAAACCGTTTTGGAGCGTAAAGCGCCTCCCACCTTTGCGATCGCTGTTGAGATGTTAGAACGCCAGCGCTGGGTAGTCCACGATGATGTTTCCGCCACCATTGACTCCCTATTGCGGGGCATCGAACCCCCAGCACAGGTCAGAACTGTGGACGATAGCGGCGAAGTAACAATTATTCATGAAGAGTCTAAATCACCCTTTAAACCCTTACCCTCCAGAAACAGCAATGGGGTTGCCTCACTATATCCTCAAGGCTTAAGAGCATCAGGTAAAATGACTCCTATTTCCCTGGAACAGCCAAGCAGCAGTAGTTTTGATACTATGCTGGAACGTTCTTGGCAGACTAAAGACCCCCAAAGCCAGAAAATACGCACTCCTGGTCCCAATGGCGAGGATTGGCCTGTATATATTTACGCCTACGGTATTGGTCGCTCTCAGTTAGATCAGGTAATCGAGGTTTTAGATCTACCTGTAGTGTTGACTAAAGACTTAGATCAAGCCGATGCAGTAGTGGCATTGCGATCGCAAATTAAACATCATTCTAAACTGCGATCTATCGCTAAAGACCGTCAGGTTCCAATCTATACAGTCAAGTCCAATACTATTCCCCAGGTAACACGGGTCTTTCGCCAGATTCTTAATCTCGATGATCCCAATATGCCTGAACCAACAGATCTTAGACTATTTACCAAGGCGGGAAACGATGATGAAATCGAAGCCTTGGAAGAAGCCCGACTTGCTGTAGAGCAAATAGTGATTCCTAAAGGACAGCCTGTAGAGTTATTACCTCGTTCAGCAAAAGTTCGTAAAATGCAGCATGAACTAATTGAACATTATCGTTTACAGTCAGATAGCTTTGGCGATGAACCAAACCGTCGTTTAAGAATCTACCCTGCATAAGGCGAGTTCGGGATAATAAAAAGAGTAGATAGTAAGCTGAAAGTAACTACTCTATTCAGTAAATTTGCTCTATGTACAGTTTAGAATAATGATTTTGTCCCGAGGGCATCGCCTGACTGGCAATGGTAATTTTGCTTTCCTCGTCGAAAACCTTTATTGTTTATATTTTAGATAATAATTTAGATGATTACTATTGCCTTGCCTAAGGGCGCACTATTAAAAGACAGTATTGAGTTATTTCGCAATCTTGGCTTAGATTTTAGTGCCTTTTTAGATAAAGCTAACCGCCAACTACAAATTACCGACCCAACCAACACCGCTAAGGGCTTATTGGTTAGGGCGCAAGATGTTCCCGTATATGTAGAATATGGTCAAGCACAATTAGGCATTGTGGGCTACGATGTATTGCGGGAAAAACAGCCTGAAGTTGCTAATCTAGTTGATTTAAAATTTGGCTATTGTCGTTTGTCGGTTGCCGTTCCCTCTAGTAGTCCCTATCGACGTTCTGTAGAGTTACCTCCTCATGGTAGAGTAGCATCAAAGTTCGTCAACTGTGCCAAAGAGCATTTTGATAGTATTGATCTCCCTGTAGAAATTGTCCCCCTGTCTGGTTCAGTAGAACTAGGTCCCATTACAGGCATGTCAGAAGCGATCGTTGATTTGGTTTCTACAGGCAAGACACTCAAGGAAAATGGTTTGATTGAAACAGATATACTATATGAAAGTAGTGCTAGATTAATTGCTCATCCCCTTAGCTATCGGCTAAATCGCGATAATATTAACGATTTGGTTGCTAAGCTGAAAAACAACTAATCATTAAATCTTTGACCATAGCGATCGCAGCTAATGATTTTCCCCAAGAAAATTCTAGCTTCTCTTTCCCTAGCTACCACAACCAAAACGGGATATTCTGGGTTCAAAAATAATCGGCTTAGACTCATAGTTTAAGATGATGAGTTGCATGCTGAATGATTGGCTCAGTTTTAAATCCTAATTTTCGATAAAACTCATCGGCGGCTGATGTATCAGTGCGTAAAGTTATTAATTCATAGTGTTGCTTTGCTTCGTGAATTAATTTAGTCACCAACAATAGCCCTACTCCCTTTTTGCGCCAAGCAGACTCTACATACAAATGTCGCAACCGCACAATTTTAGAATCTTTAAGATATGGATCGGTATTCAGTCCGCAAATTCCTATTATGTTACCTTCGGCTGATGCCTGAGTAGCACTTCTCTAGGGTTGTCAAAACAATTTAAGCCAGCATTATATTCTCTAACTAATCGGGAAACAAATTGAAATCCTTGAGATAAACTTTCCTCAACAAGATGATTCATCAGTCTTAATTCAGTTTTGGTCATAGGGGCAATATCAATTCTTGCCATAATTTCTCAAATCATCATGGAGCAGAGCTTAAAGAGTAAACTACAAAGGCAGCACTGAGATAAATTTGCCAAATTTCATCATTTTTGACTAAAACCTTGTCATAATTTGAATCTAGAACCTAGAGATTGAGACAAAAAGCAGCCACAAGCTGACATCACAAGACACCGTAACACAATGACTATCGCTTCTTCCAAGCCGAGAATTAAAAGCA